>NZ_BMQN01000013.1 GCF_014648135.1 Deinococcus sedimenti
TGTTCACTCATCTCTTCGCCTGTCATGCTTCCCGCCTCGCTTGAGGCTCAGAAAAGATACAGGCCATGCGTGAATCTGTCAACACCCCGCACCAGAGCCTCACTTGAGAGTCCGCGAAACGCGCCTGGGCAGTGGGTTGAGGGGAGTGGAAAGTGGGTGGCCCCAACACTGAGATCAGACCACTGGGACGCCGGACCGGAACGGACACCACCTCCGCCTCTCCTCTTCTCCCCTGCCCATCACGAAGGGCGAAGGCAGACCACCGAGCCCACTCCTCACTGCTTACTTCCCACTCCCCGCATACTGGGTCATGTTCACGATTGAATCGGCCGAGCTGCTGGTGGTGCGCCTTCCTCTGAAATTCCGGTTCGAGACGAGTTTCGGGGTGCAGACGGAGAAGGTCGTGCCGCTGCTGGTCCTGCATGGGGACGGCGTGCAGGGCGTGTCGGAGGGGACGATGGAGTTCGCGCCGATGTACCGCGAGGAGACGATCGCGGGGGCGCTGGGCTTGCTGCGGTCCGTGTTCCTGCCGCGCGTACTGGGCCGGTCCTTCGCGAATCCGGAGGCGCTGAATGACGCGCTGGGGTCGTTCCGGGGGAACCGGATGGCGCGGGCGATGGTGGAGATGGCCGCGTGGGACCTGTGGGCGCGGCAGCTGGGCGTGCCGCTGGGTCAGCTGCTGGGCGGCCGGAAGGACGCGGTGGAGGTCGGCGTGAGCCTGGGCATCCAGCCGGACGAGGCGGCGACGGTGGACGTCGTGCGCCGTCACGTGGAGCAGGGGTACCGGCGGATCAAGTTGAAGATCAAGCCCGGCTGGGACGTGCAGCCGGTGCGTGCGGTGCGGGAGGCGTTCCCGGACATCCGCCTGACGGTGGACGCGAACAGTGCGTACACGCTGGCGGACACGGGGCGGCTGCGGGCGCTGGATGCGTTCGGGTTGACGTATATCGAGCAGCCGCTGGCGTGGGATGACCTGGTGGATCACGCGCAGTTGCAGCGCAGCCTGAGCACGCCGCTGTGCCTGGACGAGAGCGTGGCGAGCGCGCAGGACGCCCGCAAGGGGCTGGCACTGGGGTCGGGCGGCGTGGTGAACGTGAAGGTGGCCCGCGTGGGCGGTCACGCGGAGGCGCGGCGGGTGCATGACGTGGCGCAGGCGTTCGGGGCGCCCGTGTGGTGCGGCGGGATGCTGGAAAGCGGGATCGGGCGGGCGCACAACATTCACCTGTCCACCCTGCCGAACTTCACGCTGCCGGGCGATACGAGCAGCGCGAGCCGTTACTGGGAGAAGGACGTGATCCTGGAGGGGCTGGAGGCGACGGACGGCCTGATGCCGGTTCCACAGGGGCCGGGGACGGGCGTGACGCTGGACCGGGAGTTCGTGTCACGCGTGGCGGAGGTGCAGGAGGAGTTCCGCGCGTGATCCGCGTGCCACTGGAGGGGCGGGCGTTCCCGCAGTGGAGTCCGCCGGGGTTCGTGATCCGCGAGGTGGTGGACCCGTGGGCGTTCCGGGCGCTGGAGGGGGTGCAGGTGGCCGCGTGGGGCTACGTGGACCGCGAGGTGACGCCGGGCACGCTGTTCCGGATCAGCGGCGTGACGGGCGGGATCGTGCTCGGCGCGTACCCGCGGGATCAGCCGGAGCAGCCTGTGGGGCTGGCGTTCGGCTTCCCGGCGCTGCGGGACGGGGGGATGTGGCATCACTCGCACCTGCTGGCGGTGGACCCGGCGTGTCGGGGGTCGGGGCTGGCGGTAGCGCTGAAGGACGTGCAGCGGCGGCTGGCGCTGGAGCAGGGCCTGACCCGCATGACGTGGACCTTCGACCCGCTGGTGACCCGGAATGCCCGCCTGAACCTGGGGAAGCTGGGGGCGGCCGCGCGGACGTACCTGCCGGACTGGTACGCGCTGGAGGAGGACCGTGCCGGGGCGTTTCCGGCGGACCGCCTGCTGATCGAGTGGGATCTGGCGCGCGGCCCAGTGGAACGCCCGGCCCCGCGACCGGAGGGCCTGCGTGTGCTGGAGGCGCGGGGGGACGCGCCGGGCGCCCCTCTGCCCCTGGAGGGCGAGGTCCTGCTGACCCCGACGCTGCTGGCGGAGGTGCCGCTGCGAGTGGACGTCCTGCCGGAGCCGGTGCGGCGGGCGTGGCGGCTGGCGCTGCGGGAGGTGCTGGGCGGGGCGCTGGCGCGGGGGTTCGTGGTGGTGGATCTGGCGCGCGAGAGGGAGCGGGCCTTTTACGTGCTGCGCCGGGAGGGTTGAGCGGCCACTGTTCAGAACCCCCAGGCCATGTTATGTTATTTACATAAGGAGGTCAGATGTTACATATTGAATTCACCACCGACCTGGGCGCCAAAGTCACCGTGGACGTCGAAAACGCCTCAGCGCTCCTCGACACCCAGCGGCAGTACGGCCGCCTCGGCTGGACCAGCGGCGAAATCCCCAGCGGCGGCTACCAGTTCCCGCTGGAGAACGAACCCGACTTCGACTGGCACCTCATCGGCGCCCGAAAGTGGACCAGCCCCGACGGCGAGGAACTCGTCATCCACAAGGGCCACGCCTACCGTCGCCGCGAACTCGAAGCGGTGGACAGCCGCAAGATGAAACTCCCCGCCGCCGTCAAATACTCCCGCGGCGCGAAGAGTACCGACCCCGAACACGTCCGCGAAAAGAGCGACGGTGAATTCGAGTACGTGACCCTCGCCATCTTCCGCGGCGGCCGCCGCCAGGACCGCTACGCCACCCCAGGCGCCCGCCCCGGCACGCCCACGCAGGCCCCCGCCCAGGCCGCGCGCCCCGCGCCCACCCGTCCGGCCCCCACGCAGGCCCGCCCCGCCCCGACCCGCGCAGACGACGAACCGCCGTTCTGAAGAGGTTGTGGGTCGTGGGCTGTGGGGTGTAGGAACACCACAGGAAAAGGGCACCCCGAACTGGCGGTGCCCTGCGTTCTTTTCCCACTCCCTACTGCCCACTTCCCACTGCCCGTTCAATCACCGAGCGCACGTCGGCGGGCTGCCAGCCTTCGGGTTTGAGGATCTTCCCGTCGGCGCGGCGCGGGCCGCTGGCCTTGGTCAGGTTCGCGCGGTGGACCTCGGCGAACACGGCGTCGGCATCCAGGCCCAGGCGGTCGAAGGCGCCGTAGGTGACGTACAGCAGGTCGGCCAGTTCATGCGCCAGGGCGGTCAGGTCGCCAGGAGCCAGGGTCTCCCCGGCGTCCAGTCGGGCGGCGAGGACCTGGAATTCGGCGTCCACCTCGGCCGCCTCCTCCTGGATGAGGGTGCGGCGCAGCGTCAGCAGGGCGCGGTCGGGGGGCGTGGGGGTGTCGCGGCGGTCCTCGCCGATGGCGTCGTGGAAGTCACGCAGGTGGCGGGCATTCGTCTTGGGGGCCTGACGGGTCATCCGGCCATGCTAGCGGCCCGGCCACAGGAAGCGGCTGCCTCCGAGGTCCGCGTCGGTGACGGTCACGCGGGTGAAGCGGCCGACTGGCCGGGGCACAGTGAGATTCAGCTCCACGCGGCGGCACACGCGTTCCCGCAAGCCGCACACGAACAGCGGGCCGCGCAGCCGCCACTCGCCGGCCGCCGGAGCGGGCACCGTCAGCCGGACCGGCAACAGCAGCCCGAAGGACTCCGGGTGCGTGAGGCTGACCGGGCCGCCCAGCCGCACGGGCAGGGGCGCGCGGCCCGGGACGTGCAGGGCCAGGGTGCTGGGCGCCTCCCGGTTCACGAGCAGGCCGCGCAGATCGAAGCGGACCTCCACGGTCACGGGCGCCGCGCCCGCCACCCCTGCCAGGGCGGTGAGGATCAGGGGCAGCATCACGCGCATGCCTGTCAGGGTAGACGGGCCGCCGCGCACAGATTGTAGCCACGACCCGCCCCGCCCCGGAGGTGAGGTCCGGGGCGGGTCGTGTGTGGTGCCGTTGGATCAGGTTGCGGGCCTTGCACCCGCGGCGCGCTGACCGTGTGGTCCGCGACCTGCTCGCGCGCCCGTTGGTGAAGAGGTGGGCGTCTCCCTCTTGGCCCCTCGCCCCCGTGGGGACGACCTCACCAGGCCGAGGCGAAGTATGCCGCGCCAGTGTCAGCGCTGCATGTGCCGGATCTACAGGTGGCCTTAAGCGAAATGGCGCAGTGGGAACACTGTTCTAGACGTCACAAAGCAGCGTGGGCCTACAGTTCCACGACGTGGTATCCGTACGCGTTGATGACCCGCGCGCCGCTCTCGGGGTCCAGGTACTCCAGTTTCTTCCCCTCGTACTCGTGGATGTGCCCGTGCACGACCAGCCTGGGCTGGCGGCGGGCCATGAACGCGCTGATGTCCGGGCAGCCCCGGTGCGCGTAGTCGCTCCCGGCGTGCGGGCCGGTGGGGGGCGCGTGCGTCAGCAGGACGTCCACGCCGCGCCGCGCCTGCCACGCCAGCCGCCCCAGTCCCCAGCGGGCCTGCGTGGGCGTGTACTGCCCCTCGCCATCCGTGCGGTAGCGGGGTACGCCGCCCCACCCAGCGATCCGCAGGCCCGCCTCCTCGATCACGCGGCCATGCGCGGCAATCACGCCGCGCGGGGGAATCCGGCCGTCGCCCTCGTTCACGTACTCGTTCTCGTGGTTGCCGTGCACGTAGATGATCGGCACGGTGAGTTTCGTCGCCAGGAACTCCAGGTAGTAGCCGGGCAGGTCCCCGGCGGCCAGCACGGCGTCCACCGCGGGCACGCCCTGCGGGAACGCGGAGCGGTACACGAACGGGTGGACGTGATCCGCCAGCACCATGACGCGCTTCCCCAGCGGGGCGCGGGACAGGGGGGGCAGGGCGGGCGGCGTCATGGTCAGGGTGGGGGTGGTCCGAGTCGGCCGGACCGGGGGGACTGCAAGTGATGGACGAGTGTACCCCCGCGCGGCACTCCGGGGAGAGGGGTCGCTAGAGCAGGTCTCCGAATTCCGGCATCAGAACCACAGATTTCTGATGCCTCCATTCTCCGTCCTGCTCAGCCAAATTCACTCGCTCCACTCGGCTATAAAGAACCCATCTTTATGGCAAATGCTCTAGCGTGCGGGCGTGCCGGTCCTCCAGACGCCCCGCCTGCTGCTGCTGCCCCTGTCCCGCGCGGTGATCACGCGCCGCCTGGAGTCCGACGCGTTCACGCTGCCCCTGCCCGGTCCGGACGGGCCTCTGGACGTGCGGTTCGGGCCGGAGTGGCCGGGCGATCCGCTCCCCGTCTTTCCGGGGATGCTGGCGGCACTGACCGGAGATGAATCGGAGGTCGCGGGGTCGTTCATCGCCGTGCGCCGGGACACCGGGGAGGCGGTCGGGATGCTGGGAACGAAAGGGCCGCCATCGCCGGAGGGGGCGCAGGAGATCGGGAACGGCTTCAACCCGGCGGTGTGGGGCCAGGGCCTCGCCACCGAGGGGGTGGGCGCGCTCGTGACGCATCTGCACGCGCAGGACGTGCGGGTCGTGACCGCCGAGACCGCCGTGGGCAATCCGGCCAGCGCGCGGGTCCTGTCGAAGCTGGGTTTCCGGCAGTTGGGCCGCGGGCACAGCGACGTGGATGGCCCGCTGATCCTGTGGGCGCACGTCGCCATCTCAGCAGCACCGCATGACCACCGCCCGGCATGAATATGCAGCTGAATACTCAGGGCGTCTCATCTGGACGCGCCGCGCGGAAATAATGTTGCAGGCGTGAGGCATACCGCCCCGGACCCCTTAGGCTGGAGTGCATGAACCTCTCGATCCTGGGTATCCCGATGGACCTCGGCGCGGGCCGCCGGGGCGTGGACATGGGCCCGTCCGCGCTGCGCAACGCTCACCTGACCCGCGCGCTGCGCGACCTCGGCCACAGCGTCACCGACCTGGGCGACGTGCGCGTGGACTTGCCCGAGAGCGTCGACAAACTGGCAGAGGGGGGCATGGTGTTCCTGGAGTCCATCCTGGACGCCTGCCAGGGCACCCGCGACCGCCTCGCGGCGCTGCCCGCGGACACCTTCCCGCTGACGATCGGCGGGGATCACAGCGTTAGCATGGGCACCGTGACGGGCAACGCGCTGCGCGGCACCCCGTCGGGCGCGCGGATGGGCCTGATCTGGGTGGACGCGCACACCGACTACAACACGCCGGGCAGCAGCCCCAGCGGCAACATTCACGGCATGCCGGTCGCGCACCTGACCGGGCTGGGCGACCCGCGCCTGACCGGGCTGGGCGGCGGCTGGCACGTCCGCCCCGAGGACATCGTCATGATCGGCATCCGCAGCGTGGACCCCCATGAACGCGACCTGCTGCGCGAGGCGGGCATCAAGGCGTACACCATGAAGGACGTGGACCAGCTGGGCATCACCCGCATCCACGAGGAGACGCTGGAGCGCCTGAGCGGCACGGAGCGGCTGCACGTGTCCTTCGACGCGGACGCGCTGGACCCCAGCGTGTGCCCCGGCGTGGGCACGCCCGTCCCCGGCGGCCTGACGTACCGCGAGGGCCACCTGCTGATGGAACTGCTGTCCGAGTCGGGCCGCGTGACGAGCATGGACATCGTGGAGGTCAACCCGATCCTGGATACCCGCAACCAGACGGCGGAGGTCATGGTGGGCATGGCCGCCAGCCTGCTCGGGCAGCGCATCCTCTGATCCTCTCCCCTATCCGGCCCCTGCCCCGCCCCGCGCGCGGCGGGGGCTTTGTGCATCGGCTCTCGACGGCCCCCCGCGTGGCGTGACATCCTGCGCGTCATGGTTGTCCTGCCCATCCGTTTCGAGCGCAGTCCCCGCCTGCACCCCATGCTGAGCGAGGTCGCGCACCCGGTGGGCACCCGCGTGGTCGTGCAGGGCAAGCGCGGCCCCGAGGTCGCCACCGTGCGCGGCGATCCCACGCCCCCCCAGTCGCAGGAGCGCTACGGCGCGGTCCTGCGCGCCGCGAGCCCCGAGGATGTGAGCCGCTGGGAGGACCTGCACCGCACCGGTGAGGACCTGAAGTGGCTGCTGCGCGCCCGCGCCCGGCAGCGCAACCTCCCGGTGAAGGTCGTGGCGGTCGAGTTCACGCTCGACGAGAGCCTCGTGACCGTCAGTTACAGCGCGGAGGAACGCATCGAACTGACCGGATTGATCAGCGAGCTGCGCGGGCACACGCGGGCGCGGGTGAACTTCGCGGCGGTCGGCCCGCGCGAGCAGGCGCAGATGATCGGCACGCTGGGCGCGTGCGGGCGGGAGAACTGCTCCTCGACGCACCTGCAGGACTTCGCGCCGGTCAGTATCCGCATGGCGCGCGACCAGCAGCTGCCCCTGAACCCGGAGAAACTGTCCGGGCCGTGCGGGCGACTGCTGTGCTGCCTGCAGTTCGAGCACACCCAGTACCTGGATCTGCTGAAGGACCTGCCGCGCAAGAACGCCCGCGTGTGCCACGAGGGCAGCGGCGCGTGCGGGAAGGTCACGAAACTGCACCCGCTGGCCGGAACGGTGGACGTCACGACCGATCAGGGCGTCCTGACCGACGTGCCCGCCGCCGAACTGCGCCGCCTGACGGACGCGGAGATCAAGGCCCTGCCCGAGAGCGGGCGGAGCGGGCCGCGTCCCGGGAAACCCGGCCGGGCAGCGCGGGAGTAACGGCGAGCCGCACGGGTGACGCTACACTCGCGGGGATGACCGCCACAGACCTGAGTGCCGTTGAAGCCACCCTGGCCGTCCCGGACGCCCTGACCCGCTGGGACGCGTACGCGCCGCGCGTGCAGGCGCTGCTGGACGCCCCGCTGAGTGCGGCGGACGTTCCCGCGTGGCTGCGCGCGTGGAGTGACCTGAGCGGCGAACTGTACAGCGTCGCGGCGAAACTCGCGACCCACGCGGACCTGCACACCGATCAGCCGCCCGTGCAGGAGCGCTACCAGACGTTCACGGGGACCGTGATGCCCGAGGCGGCGCGGGCCGAGCAGGCGCTGAAGCAGAAGCTGCTGGCCGTGCCGGACTACGTGCCGGACGCGGAGTTCGCGCTGGCGTACCGGCGCATGCGCGACGAGGCGGCGCTGTACCGCGAGGCGAACGTGGCGCTGGAGGTCACGCACGAGGAGCAGAAGAACCGCTACTCGGTCCTCACCGGGAACCAGAAGGTCACGCTGAGCGGCGAGACGCTGACCATCCCGCAGGCCAAGCAGCGGCTGGACACCCCGGACCGCGCGGGGCGCGAGGCGGCGTGGCGCGCCCTGACCGACAGCAACCTGAGCGTGGCGGCGGACCTGGACGGCGTGATGCGCGACCTGCTCGGCACCCGCTGGCAGCTGGCCCGCAACGCGGACGAGGGGAACTTCCGTGACTACCAGTGGAAGGTCCTGGACCGCGTGGACTACGCCCCGGCGGACTGCGTGGCGTTCCACGAGGCGGTGCGGGACGAGGTCGTGCCCCTGACCGCGCAGCTGGCCGGGGACATCGCCGCGCAGCTGGGCCTGGACTCGGTGCGGCCCTGGGATTACAACCGCAACAACCTCCTGGACCCGCAGGGCCGCGCGCCCCTGGCCCCCTTCCAGACGGGCGCGCAGCTGGAAGCCCTGACGCAGGTGTCCTTCGACGCGCTGGACGCCGGGCTGGGCTACCGCTTCCGGCAGATGCGCGGCGGCGGCCTGCTGGACCTCGAATCCCGCCCAGGGAAGATGACGCACGCGTACTGCCAGTACTTCCCCACGCACAACGAACCGTTCGTACTGATGAACGTGGTCGGCACCGCCGAGGACGTCCGCGTGCTGTTCCACGAGATGGGGCACGCCTTCCACGGCTTCTACAGCGGGGACGCGCAGCCCCTCGTGTGGAACCGCTGGAGTCCCATCGAGTTCGTGGAGATCCCCAGCATGGCCATGGAATTCCTGACCCTGGACCACCTCGGCCACGCCTTCAGGCCCGAGGAACTGGGCCGCTACCGCCAGAAGCAGCTCGAAGGTGTGATCGCGTTCCTGCCGTGGGCGGCGCAGATGGACGCCTTCCAGCACTGGCTGTACGCCGAGGCCCCAGAGAACGTCAGCATCGAGGCGCTGGACGCCAAGTGGCTGGAACTGGACCGCACCTTCCACCCGTTCGTGAACTGGGACGGCCTGGACGAACGCGCCCGTGCGAAGGGCTGGCAGTACTACCACGTGTTCCAGGTGCCCTTCTACTACATCGAGTACGCCATGTGTTACCTCGCGGCGACCGGCATCTGGCGCGCCGCGCAGGCGGACCCGGCGGGCGCGCTGGACCGTTACCGCGCCAGCCTGCGCCTGGGCAGCACCGTCAGCGTGCCCGAGCTGTACCGCGCGGCGGGCGTGGAGTTCCGCTTCGACCGTGAGTACATCCGGGGCCTGATGACGTTCCTGCGCGGGCAGATGCAGGCCTGAAGGCAGCAGAAGAGGGGGCCGCACAGTCAATGTGCGGCACCCCCTGTCGTGAGGATCAGTATTGGTAGGTGGTGCTCTCGGTGACGTTCACTCGCACGGTGCGGTTCGCACCGCGGTCGACCGTCAGGGTGGCGGTCGTGGCGCCCTTCACGAGCGTCCCAGTGTACCCGGTGCCGGTCTGGCGGGTCTGCTGCAGGGTGTAACCCATGCTCTGCAGGTCACGGACCTTCTGATCGAAGGCGCTGCGGGCGGGATCCTGGACGGTCGTGCCGGCGATGGCACCCAGCAGGTTGCCGATCAGGTCGAGGACCGCGTTGCCGCTGTTGACGGGAGCAGGAGCGGCAATGGGGCGGGCGAACTCGACGTTCAGGTTGGTGGTGCCGCCCGCACGGACGGTGACGGTGGTCGTGAAGTCGGTGTAGCCAGGGGCCTGCACGCGGACCGGGTAGTTCCCGGCGCGGAGGTTGCTGTACGTGACGTTCGCGCCGCCCAGTCGCTGACCATTCAGGATCACGGTGGCGTTGTTCACGTTCGTGCCGATGAACAGGCTGCCGGTGCTGACAGGGTTCTGCGCGGCAACCGTGTAAAAGGCGGTGTCACTGACCCAGCTGTTCTGCGGCAGGGGGTTGACGACGATGCTCAGCGCCTGCGCGAGTCCAGCCTGGCCGCCCTGGGTGTTCACGGTGGCGAACTGATCCTGCGCGGTCTTGAACTCACTGATCTGCGTGAGGTTCAGCGGGGTCAGGCTGGCCAGGGCCAGCACCTTGTTCTGCCCGATGGGTCCGGCGACGTCATAGGTGAAGTTGGCGCCGGGAGCGGGGAAGGTGGTGGTGGTGTTCGCCTTGACGAAGTTCTCGCCACTCAGTCGGTTGGGGAGGATCTGATCGACGCTGCCGTCGGGGTTCACGTTGAACAGGTACACGTACGCGTCGCGGTTCACGGTCGCACTGACGCTGATGGCCTCGCCGACACGGTACGCGGGGTTCTGGCTGCCGGTGGTGTCCTTGTTCACGCGGACGCTGACGTTGAGGTCCGGCTGGGTGGGGTTCACGATGATGCTCTGGGCGCTGATCTTCGCCTGGGCTCCGGCTGTGCTGAGAGCAGCGGCGGTTCCGAGGGCAAGCAGGGCAGTCAGGTTGCTTTTCATGTGGTCAAGTCTGCCGGGAGCGCGTGACGGCAGGCTGACGGCGCCTGATGGAAGCCTTGAGAGTTCAGGAAAGCGTGAAGTCCCGCCCGGCGCCCCCGCATGGCCACGCGCGAGGTGCCGGGATCAGGCCCGCGCCCCGCTCCCCGGTGAAGTTCCAGCCGGGTCAGATGTGAGGACCGTTCAGACGCGCCCACCCCGGCTGTGCCCCTGCGTGACCCCGCGCGCGATCAGGTGCGCGGCCCGTAACGGCTCCGGGATGCGGCCCGTCACCGTGAATGCCTCCAGCGCCCCCTGCGCCTGCGCCAGCGTGAGCCCGGCGCGCTGCACGAACACACCCGCGCAGGGTTCCATCGGCCCGGCCGCCTCGATCAGCGCCCACTTCCGCGCCCCGCCCGGCACGCGGTTCAGCAGCGCCGCGCGGATGCGCTCCAGGTCCGGGGCACGCCGCGCCACCACCAGCACGGCTTTTCCCGTCTGCTCGTGCAGCGCCTGCAGATCCACGACGTTGAAGCCCGCCAGCGCGATGCCCTGCAGCAGGATCAACTGCAGATGCTCCGGGGACTGATTCACCAGCCGCGCCAGTTCGGACGTACTGTTCCGCCCGTCACGCCTCACCCGGCCACTGACCACGCCATGCAGCGTGGTCCGGGCGTACACGGTCCCGACCACCGGCACGTCACCCCGCCAGTCCCGGTCGAACGGAGCGTCATCGAAGCCGATGGCATGCGCGAACACCCCCGCAGCGTAGCGCCCCGCAAGCGCCGAACTGGCCTACCCACCCCCTCCGCCATCCGGCGCATGCCGCGCTGACCGGCGGAGCGCACACTGCGGATATGACCTCCACCGCACCCCAGACCACCCCCGAGCCCCAGGCCACCCCGGCCCCCGGCTGGCCCACCCAACCCACCGTCACCCCCTTCGACCCGCACGCCGCCACCCTCGCCCAGCGCCTCGCCGTCGGCCAGCTGCTCGCCGACGCCTTCCACCACACCCACCCGGACGACCCCGCCCTCCTCCCCGAAACCGAAGCGCTCGGCCTCACCCACAGCCTCCCCACCGAACGCAAGGAACACCTCGTCGTGTGGAACGGCGACCAGGCACTGGCCTGGGGCAACGTCGAATACGACACCGAACAGAACACCCACATGGCCCACCTGCGCCTCACCGTCCACCCCACCGCCCGCCGCCGCGGCCTGGGCCGCGCCGTCATGACCGAACTCCTCAAGAGCGCCGCCGCCGCCGGCCGCCACACCCTCACCTTCGGCACCAGCAGCCGCAGCCCCGCCGGAGAAGCCTTCGCACAAGCGTACGGCGCGCAACCCGCCCTCCCCATGCGCCAGAGCCGCCTCGACCTCACCACCCTCGACCACGACCTCACCACCCGCTGGCAGACCCGCCCCCACGGCGACCCCTTCCACCTGCACCTCTGGCAACGCGTCCCCGACGAGTACCTCACCCGCGTCGCCGACATGATGATGGTCATGAACACCGCACCCCGCGGCGACCTCGAACAACACGACTGGACCATCACCCCCGACATGATCCGCTCCTGGGAAACCATGATCGAAGAAGCCAACGAAACCCGCCACATGATCGCCATCGAAGACACCCGCACCGGCAGGCTCGACGCGTACAGCGAAACCTTCTGGATGCCCGAACGCGCCACCCTCGTCTACCAGGGCGCCACCGCCGTCCGCCCCGACGCCCGCGGACAGGGCCTCGGCAAATGGGTCAAAGCCGCCATGCTCGACCACGTCCTGCACGCCTGCCCCGGCGCCCGCTGGGTCCAGACGAACAACGCCAACGAAAACGCTCCCATGCTCGGCATCAACGTCGCACTCGGCTTCACGCCGTACAGCAGCTTCACGGAGTGGCAGCTGAAACTCCGGTAACGCGGATTTGCGGATTGAGATTGAGGTCGTGTGCTTGCGCCTGCGGCGGGCCTCCCCACCCCCCAGCCCCCTACCCCAGGGGGGCAGGGGGGGCTTACGTTGCACTGGGCAAGAGTTTTGACTGGCGCGGCAGGGTTGCTGTGGGCGGTGACGTGTCCGGCTTCCACGCCATCCTCCGCCCCCCGCAAGGCCCGCGCGCTGCGCGCACGACGGCCGGTGGTGGTCTGCGGTGGCTGTCAGGGCAACATGAAGCGATCCGCTGATCGACTTTCAAAAGACAGCTGTTGCCAAAGCGAGAAAAGTAGAACCTTCCAGCACGCACCAAGTTGGCTGGCCACACAACCGTCGTAGCAGCCAAGCCCGTCGTGCGCGCAGCGCGCGGGGCGAACGCGGCGACACCGGAGGATGGCGTGTGAGGCGTGGCCGTCCCCGCCGACAGCCCCCCGATCAAGCCTGCGAAATACCTGCCGAGCGCAGCGACCGCTCCCCCTGCCCCCCTGGGGTAGGGGGCTGGGGGGTGGGGAGGCCCGCCGCAGGCGCAGCCCATCCAACTCGATTCCGGCATGTGGGGCAGCCCGCCGCCAGGCGCGCCCCTTCCCCAGTCCATCAGGCGCGAGCCATCCTCTCCCCAACCGTCCGGCGCAGTGCGAGCGCGGTGAGCAGGCTGCCCAGCGCGCCGAGCAGGAGGAGTGCGGCGGCCATGCCTGCCCCGCCGATGGCGGCCCCGACGGGCAGGCCGAGTGCGGCGATCCATTTGCTGATGGTGAACACCTGCCCGTGCGTGGCGAGGTACGCGCCGCGACGTTCCTCGGGGATCAGGTCGGAGAGGAGCGCCTGCCGGGTGGGGACGTAGAGCAGTTCGCCGATGCTGAGGATGACGGAGGCGGCGATCAGGGTGGGGAGGTGGGTGCTGTAGGCCAGTCCGGCGAAGCCGATGGCGAACAGGGCGAAGCCTGCGTGCATGGGTCGGTGGGGGTCGCGGCCGGTGAGCCAGCGGGCGACGGGGGCGGTGAGGGCGACGATGAGGAGGGTGTTGATGGCGGTGAGGACGCTGGCGGCGCGGACGCCGTCGAGGGTGAGGCCGTGCCAGTCGGCGTGGGGGAAATTCTGGGCGAGGTGCACGGCGATGTGGTTGGTGCGGGTGAATTCGATGCTGAGGATGAGGATGCCGCCGAGGACGAAGAGGAGGAAGGGGCGGTCGGTGATGACCTGCGCGTAGCTGCGCAGGAGGGGGGTGAGGCCGAGGTCTGCGCGGGCGGTGGGGCTGGCGGCGCGGGTTTCGGTCATGAGGGCGAAGCACAGCGCGGCCGTGAGGACGCTCATGCCGACGAGCAGGGCGAGCAGGAGGGTGAAGTGGTCGTGGTAGAGCCAGCCGCCGATGAGGGTGCCGATCAGGATGCTGAGGTTGACGGCCCAGTAGTTGACGGCGTACATGAAGGTGCGGGTGTCGGGGGTGCTGACGTCGACGAGCATGGCTTCGGCGGCGGGGTTGATGAGGCCGCCGGAGACGTTGACGAGGAGCAGCGCGGCGAAGGTGAGCCAGGGGTTGGGGCCGTGGAGGTTGCCGAGGAGCATGAGGGTGAAGGCGAGGAGTTTCAGGCCTTCGCCGGTCAGGAGGGTGCGGCGGCGGCCGAGGGCGTCGGCGAGGGCGCCGCCGTACAGGCCCGCGAGGAACTGCACGATGCCGGCGGCCAGCAGCAGTGTTCCGGCGAGGGCGGCGCCGAGGTGCGTGGTGAAGTAGATGGCCATGAACGGGAAGACCATGCTGCCGACGACGCGGCTGAGGAAGGACGTGGTGATGCGGGTTTTCACGTTCGGGTGCAGGGTGCGCCACATGCGTTCAGGGTGGCGTAGGTGGAAAGGGGGGAAAAAGACGCATAGTGGCGTGATGGTGTCCCCTTTTCCTGTTGATTCGCGTGTGCCGGACTGGCCGTACCTGTCGCTGCGAGCGGCGCTGCACGCGCGGGATGGGGTGCGGGACTGGCACCGGGTAACGCTGGCGGACGCGCAGACGTGGTGGGGGTGCAGTGACCGGACGGCGAAACGGCAGCTGGCGCGGTTGCACGCTTCGGGGCGGCTGGTGTACACGCCGGGGCGCGGGCGGGGGAACACGTCGCGGGTGGCGTTCGCGGGGGCGCTGGAGGGGGAACTGGCGGCCCTGACGGCGCATCTGGCGGCGGTGGGGGCGGCGGCGGATCTGGCGCGGCTCTCACGGCTGGGGTTTCCGCGCGCGTGGGTGCTGACGGACGCGGTGCGGGGCACGTTCGGGCTGGGGGTGGGTCCGGCGGGCACGGATCGCCTGCGGACGGTGGTGACGCGGCCCCTGACCAGTCTGGATCCGCTGACGGTGAACTCGGCGGCGGAGGCGCATCTGCTGACGCAGGTGCTGGATCCACTGCTGGTCTTCGATCCGGTTGTGGGAACGTTGCGGCCCCATCTGGCGCATCACTGGGGCGCGCCGGACGGGGGCCGCAGTTGGGTCTTTCACCTGCGTAAGGGCGTGCAGTTCCATCACGGGCGGACGCTGGAGGCGCAGGACGTGTGCTTCACGCTGGAGCGGGTGCGGCGCGGGGCGCCGTGGTACCTGGGCGGCGTGCTGGACGTGCGGGCGCCCACGCCGTTCACGGTGCAGGTCACGCTGACCGATCCGGACCTGTTCTTTCCGCGGCGGCTGGCGCACGAGCAGGCGCTGATCCTCCCGCGGGACGTGCCGTTCGACGAGCGCCGCCCGGTCGGGACGGGGGCGTTCCGCTGGCACGCGCTGGACGGCGGGTTCCGGCTGGAGGCCTTCGACGCGCACTTCGCGGGGCGGCCCCTGATCGACGAGGTGGAGGTCTTTCTCGTGCCGGAACTGCGTGGGGACGCGCCGCCTGCCCTGGACGTGTCGGGTGTGCCGGAGGATCCGGTCGAGCGCTGGGTCCCGGAGAACAGCGTGCAGTTCCTGATCTGGAACGCCCACCGGCCCGCCGCGCGGTCGGCGGCGCTGCGCGCGGCGGTGGTCGAGCTGCACGACATCCGCGCGTTCTGGCACGAATCGGGCCGCGCCGAGCGGCTGCTGCCGGCCACGTCGTTCCTGCCGCGCCGCAGCCTGAACCGTCCGCCGCGTGGGCACTCGCTGGCACGGGCGCAGGCGCTGCTGGCACGGGCCGCGTACGCCGGGCCGCCGCTGCGTGTGTGGGTGCTGGACCTGCCCGGCGCCCGGCAGGAGGCCGACTGGCTGGCCGCGCGGTCTGCCCGGCTGGGCCTGCCGATGCAGGTCGTTCCGGCGCCGCTGGACGCTCTGCCGAACGCCGGGGACGACGTGGATCTGGCGTTCATGGGTGAGATCGCCGGGTGGGACGAGCACCTGTCGTTCTGGTCGGCGCTGAAGCAGCCGGAGCTGCTGTTCCGCCGCCTGCTGCCTGCCGACGTGCTGCGCGACGTGGACGCGCTACTGGACGGGTACCGCGTGGCCCCCGGCGCGGAGGCGCTGGAGGCCCTGATGACCCGCGTGGAGGCGCGGCTGATGGGCGGGCATCACCTGCACCTCACGCATCACCGCGTCAAGCGCCGCGCGGTGCACCCCCTGATCCGGGACGTGCACCCGGACGCGTACGGCCGCATCGATTTCAAGCGCCTGTGGCTGGGGGACGCCCGCGCCTGACTCGCGCTGCGCTACGCTGCGGCGCATGAGGGTTGCCGTTGCGGATGTGGGGACCAATTCCAGTCACCTGTTGATCGCGGAGGCGGCGCGGGGGGACGCGGGTGGGTACCGGGTGCTGGATGCCCTGAAGGACCGGACGCGGTTGGGGGAGTGCCTGGACGGGGCGGGGAACCTGACGCCGGAGGGTGAGGATCGGCTGGCGTCGGCGTTGACGCGGTTCCGGGCGCTGGCGTCGGGGGCGGGCGTGGCGGAGGTGCACGTGTACGCGACGAGTGCGCTGCGGGAGGCGCTGAACGGGCCGGAGGTGGCGGCGCGGATGCTGGCGCGGACCGGGGTGTACCCGGCGATCATCAGTGGGGTGCGTGAGGGGGAATTGACGTACCTGGGTGCGGCGCACGCGGTGGAGCTGGGTGTGGACAGCGTGCTGCTGGATCTGGGTGGGGGGAGTCTGGAGTTCGCGCGGGGGGACGCGGCGCGCGCTTCGGACGTGCTGAGTCTGCCGCTGGGCGCGATTCGCATGCGGGACGCGTTCCTGCGCTCTGATCCGCCGGGGCGGCGGGAACTGGCGGCGCTGGAGGGCGCGGTGAGGGAGGCGCTGGCGCCGCACGTGGAGCGGTTCCGGGTGCGGCCGGGCACGCGGGTGGTGCTGTCGAGCGGTACGGCGGAGGCGGCGGCCGAGGCGATCCTGGCGCGGCGGGGCGAGGAGGCGCGCGGCGTGAACGGCACGCGCCTGAGTGTCGCGGAGCTGGGCGAGCTGCTGGAGCACGTGCGGGGGTTGAAGGGGGCGGCGCGGGCGCGGGTGCCGGGCCTGGAGCGGCGGGCGGATACGGTCGTGGCGGGGCTGGCGACGCTGCACGCGGCGCTGACGGTGCTGGGCGCGCAGGAGTTCACGGTCAGCGAGGGCGCGCTGCGCGAGGGCATGCTGATCGAGGAGCTGACGCGGCTGGAGGCGTACAGTTCGTCGATCAGTGCGCGGCAGCGCAGCGTGCTGGGCATGGCGGAGCGGTTCGGGGCGAACCTGTCGCATTCGCGGCAGGTGGCGGCGCTGGCGCGTGAGCTGCTGGCGCGGCTGCGGGCGCTGGGCGTGGACCTGGGTGCGGAGGGCGAGGCGCGCAGCGTGCTGACGGCGGCGGGGGCGCTGCACGAGGTGGGGCAGATCGTGGCGCAGAGCGCGCACCATAAGCACTCGGCGTACCTGATCCGTCACGCGGAGTTGCGGGGGTTCACGCCGCGGGAGATCGAGCTGGTGGCGCTGCTGGCCCGCTACCACCGCAAGAGTGCGCCCAGGCCGTCGCATCCGGAGTTCGCGGCGCTGAGCGAGGCGGATCAGGCGCTCGTGACGCGCTGGGTGGGCATCCTGCGGGTGGCGGATGGGCTGGACCGGTCGCATGCGGGCGCGGCGCGCGTGACGGGCCTGACCCGCACGCGTGACGGCTGGCAGCTGAGCGTGCAGGGCGCCACGCCGCTGGACCTGGAGGGCGCGCGGGAGAAGGCGGACGTGTGGGCGCGGGCGTTCGGTCCGCTGACCCTGAAGGCCGAGTAGTCCAGGCGCACGCGGGGGCGGCGGGTATGCTGGGCGGCATGAAGGACGCCTCGCCCGCCGCTCCGGCTGTCACCCCGCCAACCCTGCCGCAGAACATCCTGAGTATCCAGTCGTGGGTGGCGTACGGGCACGTGGGGAACGCCGCGGCCGTGTTTCCGCTGCAGCGCCTGGGGTTCGAGGTCTGGGCGATTCATACGGTGCAGTTCAGCAACCACACCGGGTACGGCGCGTGGACGGGCGCGCTGTTCCCGCCTGAGCAGGTCGCGGACCTGATCGACGGGATCGAGGCGCGCGGCGCGCTGGGCGGCTGCCACGCGGTCCTCAGCGGGTACATGGGCAGCGAGGGCACGGTCGCGGCGGTCGTGGACGCCGTGCGGCGGGTGCGCGTGGCGAACCCGGACGCGCTGTACGCCTGCGACCCGGTGATGGGCGACGTGGGGCGCGGGGTGTTCGTCCGCCCAGAGCTGCCGGACCTGATCGCGGCGCAGGCGATTCCGGAGGCGGATCTCGTCACGCCGAACCAGTTCGAGCTGGAACTCCTGACCGGGCACACGGTGGACACGCTGGAGCACGCGCTGGAGGCCGCCCGCGCCCTGCGGGAACGGCTGCGTGCGGGTGGGCCGCGGATCGTGGTGGTGACCAGTCTGGTCCGCAGCGGCGCGCCCGAGGAGAGCATCGAGACACTGGTCGTCACGGACGACGGCGCGTGGCTGTGCCGCACGCCCATGCTGCCGCTGGACCCGCCGCGCAACGGCACCGGGGACGCCATCGCGGCGCTGTTCCTGGGTCACTACCTGAGAGGTGGGGACGCCGCGCAGGCCCTGAGCCTCGCCATGAGTGCCCTGTATGCCCTGCTGCAGCGCACGCACGTGGCGGGGACCCGCGAGATTCAGCTGGTGGCCGCGCAGGACGAGTTCCTGAAACCCGCCCGGATGTTCGAGGCGCAGCAGGTCGGCTGACCCCACCGGGTCGGGTCAGGCGGGCTGCGCAGCGAGCAGCAGCAGTCCACTGAGGGTCACACACAGCGGGATGTACAGCCGGTCGTCCCAGCGGGCGAAGGTGGTGCCGCGCACGCGTTTGAACAGCCCCAGGTACCGGAAGTCCCCGACCGCGCGCAGGCCGAAGGCGACCCCGGCGGCCAGGGTCGCCCCACGCGCCCAGCTGAAGGTCGCGGCGAGCGGGACGAGGACGGCGCAGCTCAGCAGGGCCAGGGCGACCAGGGCGGTGGCGCCCGGTCCCGGCGTGAGCAGCGGTCCGGTGGAGGGGCCGGGTCGGCTGGGCAGCGCGGCGGTCAGTCCGGCGCGCCCGCCGAACAGCCAGTAGCCGTGCACGGCGGCCAGGACGAGCAGGATCAGGGCGGCCAGGGTGGAATACGGTGTCATGGGGTCTCCGGGATCAGGGTCAGCAGGTGAGTGCGCAGCGGCGTGGGGTCGCTGAGGGCGCCGCGGCCGCTGCGGTCGAGCAGGCCGATCAGGGCGGCGTACAGCAGTTCGGCGCGCTGCGCGGCGTCGGGGGCATTCAGGCCGCTGCGGCGCAGCTGGCGGGTCAGGAACGCCACGCGGCGGTCCTCCACGCGGGCGGTGACGACGGCGGCCTGCGGGTCGGTGCGGCTCCAGGCCAGGAACTGTGTCTCGCTGCGCAGTGAGGTGGGCGCGCCGTCGAACAGGCGGTCCAGCACGCGCTGCACGCAGGCCCGTGGGGGGCCGCCCTGCTCGGCGTGCGCGATCAGGGTGGTGTTGAGGGTCTCCCAGCGGTCCAGCAGCGTGGTCAGCAGCGCCTGACGGTCGCGGTGGTGCCAGTAGAAGCTGCCCTTGCTGACGCTCAGCGTGCGGGCCAGTCGCTCGACCCGCACGCCGTCCGGGCCGTCCTGCGCGAAGAGGTGGTACGCGGCGTGCAGCCAGTCGTCGGGGGTGAGGGTCATGAGCATCCCTACGGTACGGTCCGTCAAGCGCCGAGCACCAGACGCAGGCGTATGGTCTGCCGCCGTGCTTCCCGCCGCGGGTGGGCGGGGCGCGCTTGCCGGAGAGCGTCACATCAGTTCTCTTCTCTCTTGAGGGGCCAACCCAACTCCACTGCCCACCTTGGGCCTTCTCGGGTGCTCGCTCTGCTGCGCCGGGCGCAGAGGCCACTCGGTTCAGAGACGTTCAGGGAAACACTGCCGACCTCTGGTTTCTGCCATCAGAACCTCTGCATCCTGCTGGGCGTTCGGGTGGATGAGGACGTCATCAGGGTCCGGTCAGGGGCACCCCAATGGACGTTGGGGCAGCTCTCATGGTGCAGGGCGAGCGGCGGGGAACACTGAGGCTCATGAAACATATTCTGTTCCCGACGGCGGCTGCGGCCGATGCCTTCACTGCTGACCTTCAGGCCCAGGGCGTCATCGCGCCCACCATGGGGACCAGCACCTACACCCGCCGCGCCGACGGCACCCGCGTCGACACTGGCGCGACCAGCGTGGACGCCGACGGCCCTGGCAACCTGACCATGGACCCTGACGGCGTGGGCGGCACCGCCGAGGACGCCGGTGCGGGCGCCGTGAAGGGCACGGGCGTGGGCGCCGTCGTGGGCGCCGCTGCGGGCATACTGGCGACCGGCGCGACCATCGCCACGGGCGGCCTGGCCCTTCCCGTGATTCTGGGCATGGCCGCGCTGGGTTCCGGCGTGGGCGCCGCGGTGGGCGCGACCGGCGGCGCGATGGGCGTCGACGAGACCGGCAAGGCCTACGACGACCGCTACGACGTGGACGACACCTACTACGACCGCATGGACAGCACCATCAACAGCGGTGGCCGCGTCGTGGCCGTGCATGACAGCGTGCCCCACGACATCCTGATGGACGCCGTCAGCCGTCACGGCGGCGAGATAGTGGACAGCGGCGCCCGCCGCGTCGACTACAACGCCACGATGTAACCCCCGGCACCAGAGGCCCCGGATTCGAATGAATCCGGGGCCTCTGATCTGTGGTTCAGGAATCCTCTGCAACAGGGACCGTGGGAGTGAGAGTCAGGCCCACCACGGACAGCGGTGCTCAGTTTCACCCTGGTGCTGACAGCACACCCCAGGGCTCCACCTGCCACTGCCGTCCCTCTCAGGGACTCGCACAGTTGCGCAGCTGTGCGAGTCCGCCCGATTCACAGGGAGTCAGGGACACCCTCAACATCTCTGAATGCTGCGACTGGCCGGCGCGCAGGGCCTCGCCTGCCAGTTGGACGGCCCCGCGGTCAGTCGGCGCGAGGCGGGTTTGGCAGCGCCACCTTGTGAAACCAGAAGTTTCCCAATGTCTCGATGACTTCCACGAACTCAGCGATGGACACGGGTTTGGGAATATAGGCGTTCGCGTGCAGGTTGTAGCTGCGCCAGATGTCACTCTCGGCGCGGCTGGTGGTCAGCACGATCACGGGAATGCTGCGCAGTTCGCTGTCCTCCTTGAGGATGTCCAGCAGTTCCAGGCCACTCATGCGCGGCATGTTCAGGTCCAGCAGGATCACGTCCGGTCGCGGCGCGCCGGCCTGCTCATGCTGCTGGCGCAGGAACGCCAAGGCGTCCACGCCGTCCCGGGCGTGACTCAGGTGGTGGGGAAAATGGGCCTCCTCGAAGGCTTCCTGCGTGAGCATCACGTCCGCAGGGTTGTCCTCGATCAGCAGGATTTCAACGGGTCGGGTGGTCATGTGTGGTCTCCAGAATGATCGGTCGTGTCGGGCAACGCCAGGTGGAAGGTGCTGCCCTGGCCCGGCGTGCTGTCCAGCCACAACGCGCCGCCCAGCTGCTCGGCGGCGCTGCGGGTCACGGCCAGGCCAATGCCGCTGCCGGCGTACTCTTCCATACCGTGAAGCCGCTGGAACACGCCGAAGATCCGGTCATGATACTCGGGCGCGATACCGATGCCGTTGTCACTCACGTGAATCACCCAGCGGTGAGCTTCACGTTCCGCATGTATCTGAACGTGGGGTGCAACGTCCGGCCGCTGGAATTTCAGGGCGTTCCCGATCAGGTTCTGCAGCGCGTGACGCAGGAGGTCCGGCGTGCTGATCACGCTGGGCAGCGCACCCACCTCCACCCGCGCGCCGCTGCTGCGGATCTGGGCGTCCAGGTCCCCCACAATCTGCGAGACGACCACGTTCAGGTCCACGGTCTGCGTGGCGCGCGGCGCCTTCCGCACCCGGGAATACACCAGCAGGTCCTGGATGAGGGTCTTCATGCGCAGCGTGGCGGACGTGGTGAACGCGATGTACTGCCGCGCCCGGTCGTCCAGCTGGTCGTTGTAGCGGCGGGCCAGCAGTTCGGTGTAGCTGCCGATGGTCCGCAGGGGTTCCTGCAGGTCGTGGCTGGCCACGTACGCGAACTGTTCGAGTTCGCGGTTGCTGCGCTCCAGGTGCTCGTTGCTGGCCTTCAGCGCGTCGGCCGTGGCGCTCAGCTGCCGTTCGCGGTCCTGCACGGCCCCGGCCATGACGTCGAACTGAGCGCCCAGGTAGGCGAGTTCCCGCACCGGCACGCGTGGGGTCCGCCGCCCGTAGTCACCCTGGGCGATGGCGAGCGCCGCGACGTTCAGACCCTGCAGGGTGCGGCTGACGGTACGGGTCACGCGGTAGGCGGTCAGGATCAGCAGCGCGATGCTGAGCAGCAGCCCGCCCACGCTGACCCACTGCACGAGTTGCAGCAGGTTCTTGCTGGACTGGGTCGCGTCACTCAGGCGGATGCTTTCATTCGTGGTCATGACGTCCAACACCTCGCGGGCGTCATTCAGCAACGTCAGGCCCACGCCATTCTTCACGCGGGCCACCGCCAGATTCAGGTCCTGCTGCCGAGCCTCGATCTCTCGCCGGGCGGCCTGCTCGTCCCAGCGTTCGACCAGCGCCTGCACGCGGCCCAGGTTGCGGCGCTGCAGGTCCGTGGCGCTCAGGTCGTTCAGGGCGAACACGTCGGCCCGGAAGGTCAGCCGGGCGTTCTCGTACGGTGCGAGGAAGTCCTGCTGACCGGTGATGACGTACCCCCGCTCGCCGTTTTCCATGTTGGATACCTGCCGGGCGATGTCGGTGATCAGCTGCAGCCGCGTCTGGGAGTCCAGCACCTGTTTCAATGCCTGTTCGTTGCGGTTGACGCCGTACGCCACGACCCCGCCGACGCCCAGCAGCAGCGCGAACGGCAGGATGAACGGCCGCAGCAGCACCTGCCGCAGGCTCGGTGCGGTGGAGGGGGCTGGCGTGAGGTCCGCTGCGGGCACGTCCGGCTCGGCAGGTGGGGCGAGGGCCGACATTCCCGGCATTGTAGACCAGCCTCCGCCCCCGCAGCGGGCCGGGCCACCCCCGCCACGGGAAGCCCCGGCGGAATTTTGAACCCGGTTCACTTCGGCGGGGTACAGTGAACGCATGACATTCCAGAACGTGAGTCTCACCCACGCGGGTGAGGTCGCCACGCTGACCCTGACCAGCAAGAAAGGCAGCATGGGCCCGACCTTCTGGCCCGAAATTCCCCGCGTCCTGAACGACCTGGGCGGCGCCCGCGCGCTGATCCTGCGCGGCCAGGACCTGTTCAGCGCCGGACTGGACGTCCGCGCCAGCGCCCCCGTCATCGCCCCCACCCTGGGTGACCCCGACGCGTTCGCGGCGGTCGTCGCCGAGATGCACGCCGCCATCGACGCGTTCGCCGCGCTGCCCATTCCGGTGATCGCCGCCGTGCACGGCTGGTGCATCGGCGCGGGCCTGGAACTCATCAGCGCCTGCGACATCCGCATCGCCAGCGCGGACGCCCGCTTCAGCCTCCCCGAGGTGAAACTGGGCATCACCGCCGACCTGGGCGGCCTGCAACGCCTCCCGCACCTGATCGGCACCGGCCGCACCGCGCACCTCGCCCTGACCGGCGACCCCATCGACGCGCCCACCGCCGAACGCTGGGGCCTCATCACCGAACTCCTGCCCACCCCTGACGCCCTGTTCGAGCGGGCGAATGCCCTCGCCACGGGGCTGGCCGCCCTGCCGCCCCGCGCGGTCGAGGGCACCAAACGCACCCTCCACGCGCACCTGCCCCACGCGCAGAGCCTCGACCTGGCCGTCCGCTGGAACGCCCACCACATGACCACCGACGGCCTCGCCCAGGCGCTGAAGTAGGGTCAAGGGACGAGGGTCGAAGCGTCAAAGACCCTCACCCCCCTCCGACGTTCAGACCTTTAGCTAAGACCCTCAGACCCCTTCAAGGAGCCCACCATGAGCCAGAACCCCGGCACCCTCCAGCCCGGCACCGCCGACAGCACCTTCCGCCCCGACCTGCTGCAGGGCAAGCACGCCCTGATCACCGGGGGCGGCAGCGGCATCAACCTCGGCATCGCGCAGAGCTTCGCCGCGCACGGCTGCAAGGTCACCATCCTGGGCCGCAACCTCGAGAAAGCCCAGACGGCCGCGCAGGGCATCACGGACGCCGGCGGGCAGGCCATCGGCGTCAGCGCCGACGTGCGAGACATCGCCGCCCTGCAGGCCGCCGCCGAGCAGGCCGTGGCCGCCTTCGGCCCCATCGACATCGTCCTGGCGGGCGCCGCCGGGAACTTCCCCGCCCCGGTGGACGGCATCAGCCCCAACGGCTTCAAGACCGTCGTGGACATCGACCTGCTCGGCACGTACAACACCATCAAGGCCTGCGCGCCCCACCTGACCACCCCCGGCGGGAACGTCCTCTCGATCAGCGCGTACGGCATCCCCGTGCCCATGCAGGCGCACGTCGTCGCCGCCAAGGCCGGCGTGGACGCCCTGACCCGCACCCTCGCCGTCGAGTGGGGCCTGCGCGGCATCCGCGTGAACGCCATCATCCCCGGCCCCATTGACGGCACCGAAGGCATGGCCCGCCTCGCGCCCGACGAGAAAACCCGCCAGAAGTTCATGAGCACCGTCCCCCTGGGCCGCTTCGGCATCCCGCAGGACATCGCCAACGCCGCCCTGTTCCTCGTCAGTGACGCCGCCAGCTACGTCACGGGCGTCATCCTGCCCGTCGACGGCGGCCAGAACATGCTCGGCGGCGCCCCCCAGTACCAGATGTACCAACAGATGGGCCTCGCCCTGCCAAGGAAGGACTGATCCAGGCTCTGAGCTGTGGGCTGTGAGGAATGAGCAGGCGTCCTCAGAGCGCATAGCTCAGATGCATCCTCGCGCCGTGCCTGATGCCGCTACGCTGCGGGCATGCCTGCTGCCCTCATGCCCGTTCATCAGCACCTCTCGGATCTGCGGGGGGCGGCGCTGCTGGATCTGCCGGACTGGTCGGGGGTGCGGCGCGTGAATCTGGATGGGCTGGTTCTGGAGGCCCTGCCGGAGCGGGAGGCCGCGCCGGACCTGACGGCGCTGAGCGTGTACGACAACGCGCTGACGGGCGTGCCGGACTGGGTGTGGACGCGCGGCGGGTTGCGGACGCTGAACCTGTCCGCGAACCGCTTCACGGCGCTGCCGGACGCGCTGGGTGACCTGCGTGAACTGCGGATGCTGGACCTGGGTCACAACGCGCTGGCGGCCCTGCCGGACGCCTTCGCCGGGCTGCATACGCTGGCGTTCCTGTACCTGAGCCACAACCGGCTGACGGGACTGCCAGAGTCCATGCGGCGGCTGGGCGCACTGACGTACCTGAACGTGACGGACAACGCCCTCACGCACCTGCCGGACTGGCTGGGCGAACTGCGCTCGCTGACGGAACTACGGCTGTACGGCAACCCGCTGGAAGCCCTGCCCGACAGCGTAGGGGCGCTGGAATCACTGCGGGAACTGCACGTCATGAACGCCCGCCTGTCCGCGCTGCCCGCCAGCCTGGGCGGGTGCGGGGCGTTGGAGGTGCTGGACCTGCAGGGCAACGCGTTGACGGCGCTGCCGGACTCGCTGGGGCACCTCTCCCGCCTGACGACCCTGAACCTGCGCTTCAACGCGCTGACGCACCTCCCGGGCACGCTGGGCGACCTGAGTGCGCTGCATACACTCGACCTGCGCGCCAACGGGCTGACCACCCTCCCGGAGGAACTGGCGGACCTGCCGGGACTGCGGAAACTCGACCTGCGCTGGAACCGCATCGAACGCCTACCGGACGCCTTCGACGCGCTGATCGCGCGGGGCGGTCAGGTGTACCTGTAGCGCCGGTGACTGGGAATGCCGTCTGTGCCGTGGACAGCTTGGAACACCAACAGTCGGCCCCCTCCACGCCCTAATCCCGACGCGCTCCACAGCGCGCCTGCCCGGATTTGTTATTCGTGCAGACCCGCCGAGCGCGGAGCATGTGGGTAAGAGCAGAGCGGAGGCTCGCTGGAAAGACGCGCGATCAGCGCACGACCGATTGACGACCAGGGCAGACGTCATCAGGAACAGGCGGCGCACGGTGAGCGCTGTTGCCGTGTAGAGCTCGACCGCCGAGCGGCGCGAGTGCATGGTCCCGAGCAGGACATACAAGAGGGCGTCCGGATACATCAACTCCTGACGCCGCACGTTGGGAAACTGCGCTAGAAACGGTCAATGATCAGGCGCTGCCATTTGGTGTCCTGCTTGACCAGTTCGGCTCCGTAACTCGTCATTCCGGCGTAGTCAGTGCCGTACAGCTGCACTTCCGGGCGGGTGCTCTTAAACCAGATGGCGTCGTACCGCACGCCTTCCGGCAGTCGGTAACTCTGCAGGTGCTTCAGGCGGAAGCCCTGGTTCCACAGTTGATCGTATTTCTTGCGGTAGTCCTCGTAAGTCCAGCCCTGCACCCAGGTCTGATCCGTTTTGGCCGGTTTCCAGACGGCGTTGTACTTCAGGCCTTGTGGCGTCATGAAGGCCTGCATCAGGCTGAGCTGGAGGCCCTGCGCGCGCAGTTTGCTGTCCTGATTGCTGATCTCCTGCGGACTGACCTCGTACAGTTGCACTTCAGCCCCGCCGGTCTGTTCCCAGACCGCGTTGTACAGGCGCGGCCCACTGGCACTTGAGTAAGTGTTCAGCACTTTCAGGCGCCAGCCAGCGGCCCAGAGGCCGTCGTACATGGAGCGGTACGCCTGATACGGTTTGTCGAAGGTGGTCATCTGTTTGGGTTGACCTCCTTCCCATACGGCGTTGACGCGGACGTCACTTCCGTCTCGTGACATCTGCAGGTGGGTCAGTCCCATGCCCGCGTTGACCTTATCGTTGTGCGTGGACAGGAATTTCTCCTTGGTGATCGACGCCGCCGAGTAGCTGGGCTGGCCGTTGCCTTTGACCCACACCGCGTTGTACTTCCATGGTTTTTCCGTTGGCGCTGGGGTGGCCACCTGAACCGGTATCCGCTGCACGTTGATCAGCGTGCGGTAGTTCCAGGTGCTGAAGCCGATGCCGTCTTCCCAGAAGTGAAAGTCCAGATTCTCCTGCGCAGGCCCTTTCGGGGAGATGTTGAAGTTGTATGTGCCCAGCAGGTCGTCCGCGTCCTTGCCTGCAACCCAGCTGAAGGCCTTGTAGCCGTAATCTAGGACGGCACCCGCAGCTGCCGCGATGGGATTACTGGATGACTGCAAGGCTTTCCCGCCTTTTTCAGCCAGCTGATCAAGCCATTTGGGTCGCTGCGCCCAGTCCTTGGCGAAGTCCTCATCGTATGCGCGCAGGGAGCCGATCAGCGGCTGGTTGTCATCCACGATGCCGTCGTACAAGACGTTCGGATTGCCCCATGGAAGTTTTTCATCATCGTTGATTCGGACGGGCGTCGTGATCATGGCCTGCGCGGTCTCTTTCGTCCCGGCAGACAGGAAGGACACGGCGTAGAGCGAATCTGCTCCTGAGGCGTCCTCTGTGTTGCCGCAGTGGACCGGGGTCAGGGTGACCACGATTCTGACTCTCCCGGCTTCCGACCACGACCCGGCCAGACAGGCACCCGCCGCTAACGTGAACATCGCTTTTCTGAACATGTAACGCCTCCTGACAGCGAGGGAGCAGCCCTGCGCTGATGGCATTACCGTAGAAAGCGAGGCGTATCAGAGCCGTTTCAGTTGGAGATCCACCCAGCAGTCCCCTTCACTTGCACAGGTCGGCCGTGCAGATCTCGACTTCGGCGGAGTCGCGGCCCGGCTGGACGACGAGTTTCAGGGTGAGCTGGCCGTTCTCGTAGGCGTAGCTGTCGCCGTTGGTGGTGGGCAGGGCGCTGAGGGTGACTTTCTTGAGGAGGTTGCGGTTGTCGATCCACCAGTCGCGGTAGATGCGGGGCTCCGCAGCGGCGGGGAGGGTGACGGTGAGGGTGTCGCCGGGCTGGCGGTGTTCGATGCCGAGGCGCAGGTGGGGGCTGGCGGCGCTGGGCGTGAGGGTGTAGGCGTGCCCCAGGCGGGTGCTGGTGCTGAAGTTGGTGGAGTTGCTGGGCGTGCCGTTCAGTTGAAGCGTGCCGTGCGGGCCGGTCACGTTCACGGGCGCGAGTTTGCCGCCCGTGGTGTCCTGGAGCCACAGGCGGGCGTACGTGCCGGTGCAGGTGCTGGCGTTCCAGGTGGGGTTGGGGGTGCAGTCGGGCGCGCCTTTCAGGAGGGGGCTGGCGGTGACGGTGGTGCCTGCCTTGCCGGTGGTGGTGCCGTCGGTGTCGAGGAACGTGGCGGCCTTGTCGCCGTCCTTGTCGGGTTCGGGGGTAGGGAAGTACGCGCGGGTGCTGGTGTCGGCCCAGCGGAGGTTCAGGGCGTTGTTGGTGGGGATGAGGGCGAAGGCGTTTTTGGTCTGGTACCCGAGGCCGCTGGCCTGCCGGGTGGCGTCGGGCGTGAATCCGGCGAGGGTGGCGCCGTCGATGGTGACGTGCCCGTCGTAGAACTGGAAGCCACGGATGGGGAACGAGGCGTCCCAGGGGCGCGGGAGGGCGCGGCCGCCGGTGCCGGTGGGTTCCCAGGCGTCCGGCTGGCCGAGGTTGGGCGTCTCGCCGATCAGGATGCCGCCCCTCAGGGTGCTGTCGTCGCTGGCGAAGGTGGCGCCGACGCCGTTGTCGGCGAGGGTGGCGTTCAGCAGGACGTGGTTCCGGCCACGCAGCCACACACCGTGGTCGCGGTTCTTGTACGCGGTGAAGGTGCTCAGGGTGGCGGTGACGGGCGCGCTTTTGGGGTCGCTGGGCGTGGTGACGGGGTGGTAGGAGGTGACCTCGGTGGTGCCGTCGGGTTTCGGGCCGCCATCGAGGTTCAGGCCGCGGTCGGTGCCGTGCGCGACGTTGCCGCTGAAGTCGCCCAGGGGGGTGCGGCGGGGCCAGAGGTCGGTCCTGGCGGCGGCGAGGCCGGTGGGGTGTTCGGGGAACGCGAGCCAGAAGCCGGTGCCGTCCACCCCGGCGGCGACGTTGTTCCTGACGGTGTTGGCGGGGTGGGTGATCCAGTACGCGGCGGGGCGTTTGTCGCTGCCCAGCAGGGGCGTCTGGCCGAGCTTGCTGTCGGGCGCCCTGACGCGCGTGACGAGGTTCCCGCTGAGGGTATTGCCGGTCTCGTCACCGTCTTCCAGGAAGACGCAGTGGCCGATATTGTCGTACGTGACGTTGTCCTGCACGCGCAGCCCCGAGGTGCCGTGCACGACGACGCAGCGGTTGAAGGCGGCGTGGACGCTGCTGCCGCGCAGGTACGAGGTCGGGGCGCTGCCCAGCTGGTGGAAGTGCACAGGGTAGCGGCGCAGGGTGTTCAGCTGCCCCACGCGGGTGAATTCCGCGCCCTCGATGCGGGCGGTGCTGGTGCCCATGATCATGACGTGCGCGCCCACGCCGGTCTGCGCAGCGTCGTCCGTGGCGGCCACGACGACGTTGCGGGTCAGGAGGCCCACCTCGGCCCGTTCGTTCACGCTGAGGCCCGCGACGGTGATCGGGTCGCCCCAGTGCGTGTATTTCAGGGGTGCGGCCAGGGTGACGGTGCTGCCGCTGACGCGCTGCACGGTGACCTGCTCGGTCTGGTTCGCGTTGAAGTCCGTGCTGGTCAGGGTGAGGTTGTCGCCGGGCTGCCAGTCGGGCGCGCGGTCCAGCGCCAGGGTGCTGCTGCCCTTGCGGGCGGTGGCGTTCAGGCGCGTCCAGGCGAGGCGGGGCTGCCCGTGGAGTTCCAGGGTGCCGTCCATGACGCCCAGCACGCGGTCGCCCATGCCCATGACGTCCTCACCGGGGGCCTTGTTCGTCAGGAGGATCTCGGCGTGGTGCGTGAAGGGTTTCGCCTCGCTGCCGATGCGGAGTTCGCCGTGCACCATGACCCACTCGGCACGCAGGGTGCGGTCGGCCGTGTCGTCGAATTCCAGGGCGCTGCCTGCGGGGATGGTCAGGCCGCCCAGGTCCGGCGGGGTGGTGTCCAGCAGCACGCGTTTCCCGGCGGGGAGGGTGACCTTCTGCCCGGCGGCGGGCAGCGTGCCGCCCCAGGTGGCGGGATCGCTCCACTTCACGCTGAGGAGCGTGGGGGCCGGTGTAGGTGCCGGGGTCGGTGCGGGTGTGGGGCTGGGTGTCGGGGTGGGGGTGCCGCTGCCGCCCGACCCTGAGCCGCAGGCGGTCAGGAACGCGGTGATGAGCAGAACGGTGGCAGGGCGGCGGGCGGGCATGAAGGAATGATAAACGCACGGTCAGCACCGGGGCGTGAAGGACTTCGCACCCCTCCCCCATCCTGCCCGCACCGGCATCAGCACCGTCAGGGACAGCGTTCCCAGTCGAAGCACTGCGCGAAGTGGTGCGAGGTCACGACTGCCTGAACCTCGCACACCCACTTACTCATAGTTTTCATAATAGATTTCTGGATTATGAGTTAAGCAAGAGGTTGCACCATAGGAGGCACCCCATGACCACTCCCCTGAACGACCACAACATCATCCTCGACACCGACAGCTACAAGAGCAGCCACTTCCTGCAGTACCCGAAAGGCACCACCCGCCTCTTCAGCTATCTGGAAAGTCGCGGCGGCAAGTACCCGCAGACGCGCTTCTTCGGCCTGCAGTACATCCTCGACCGCTACCTGACCACCCGCGTCACCGCCGAGATGGTCGAGGAAGCCCGCGCGCTGATCGAGGCGCACGGCGAACCCTTCCCCTACGAAGGCTGGATGCGCGTCGTGAACGTCCACGGCGGCCGCCTCCCCCTGGAAGTCCGCGCCGTGCCGGAAGGCACGCTGGTGCCCATCCACAACGTCCTGCTGAGCTGCACGAACACCGACCCCGAGCTGCCGTGGCTGGTCGGCTGGTTCGAGACGATGCTGATGCGCGTCTGGTACCCCACCACCGTCGCCACGCAGAGCTGGCACATCCGCGAGATCATCCGCGCCGCCCTCGAAAAAACCAGCGACCGCCCGGCCGAGGAACTCCCGTTCAAACTGCACGACTTCGGGTCCAGGGGCGTCAGCAGCCGCGAAAGCGCAGGCATCGGCGGCCTCGCGCACCTCATCAACTTCCAGGGCAGCGACACCCTCGAAGCCCTGCGCGTCGCCCGGAACCACTACGACGCCGACATCGCCGCCTTCAGCATCCCCGCCGCCGAGCACAGCACCATCACGTCCTGGGGCAAGGCGCACGAGGTCGACGCGTACCGCAACATGATCACGCAGTTCAGCCGCCCCGGCAGCATCTACGCCGTCGTCAGCGACAGCTACGACCTCAAGAACGCCATCAACACCCTCTGGGGCGAGGAACTCAAAGCCGAAGTCATCGCCTCGGGCGGTACCCTGGTCGTCCGGCCCGACAGCGGCGAACCGCCCGCCATGGTCCGCCTCGCCGTGAACGCCCTGGCCGCCAAGTACGGCACGACCACCAACAGCAAGGGCTACAAGGTCCTGAACCACGTGCGCGTCATCCAGGGCGACGGCATCGACGAGGACACCATCCGCCAGATCCTCGGGAATCTCGACGTGGACGGCTACAGCGCCGAAAACGTGAGCTTCGGCATGGGCGGAGCCCTGTTGCAGAAAGTCGACCGCGACACCCAACGCTTCGCGTACAAGGCCAGCGCAGGCCAGATCGACGGCGCGTACCGCGGCATCTACAAAGACCCCGTCACCGACCCCGGCAAACGCAGCAAGGACGGCGTCCTCGACCTCGTGCAGGAAGGCGGCCGCATGGTCACCAAGGCGTACAGGACCTTCGACACCGACTTCCCCGGCAGCCTCATGCGCACCGTGTACAAAGACGGCGAACTGATCGTCCGCGACACGTTGGACACGATCCGGGGGCGCGGCTAAGCCATGAATCTCACAGGCGTCCGCTTCGACCTCCGGGATCGCCACCCGGCGGTCGTGGACGCCTGGGCGGCGCATTTCGCGGGTGTGGATCAGGTGCGCGTGCAGGTTGGGGACATCTTTCAGGATGAGGCGGACGCGCTGGTCAGCCCCGCGAACAGTTTCGGGTTCATGGACGGCGGGATCGATCTGGCGTTCAGTGAGCAGTTCGGGTGGGACCTGCAGGCACGCGTGCAGGAGCGCATCCGCCGGGACTATCACGGGGAGTTGCTGGTCGGGCAGGCGCTTATCGTGCCGACGCTGGACGCGGTGTGGCCGCACCTGATCTGCGCGCCGACCATGCGCGTCCCGGCAGACGTGTCCGGCACGCCGAATGCGTTCCTGGCGTTCCGGGCGGCGCTGCTGGCAGTGCAGGCGCACAACGCGTCGGGCGGGTCGCCCATCCGGCGGGTGGCGTGTCCGGGGCTGGGCACCGCGATTGGCCGCATAGCGCCGGACGTGTGCGCCCGGCAGATGCGCGCCGCGTTCGACGCGGTGGTGCTGGGCCGCACGCCGGAGCTGCCCACGTTGCAGGACGCGAAGCTCTGGCACGTGCGGCTGACCCGCGCGGATCTGTGAACGGCAGCAGCCCCCGGCCAACGCTGGGGGCTGCTGTTCCGTTTACTCGTCGTCCTCTTCGGGGAGGTCGGTGTCTGTGGTGTCGGGGGCGGGTGGGGCGTTGCGGTTCTTGCCGATCTCGCGGACGCGGCCACCGAAGCGGTTGCGGATGTCCTCGTAGACGGGGTGGGCGCGGATGTCGCCGGGCCGTCCGGGGGTCGCCCTGGCGTCCTGTGGGGGGGCTTTCGCTTCCTGCGGGGCGGGCGTGGGGGCCAGGGTGGGTTTCGGGGCGGGCCGGGGCACGCTGAGGTCCGCGAAGGGCATGTCCTCCTCGGGTGGCAGGTCGCCGAGCAGGTCGGGGCCGCCGAAGGCGTTCCAGTCGGGTTCCTCGGTGATGACCTCGCCCAGGTAGAGGTTCCGTTCGCTGCGGGGGGGCGGCCCGGCGTCACGGGGGGTGCTGGCGGGCTGCGCGGCGGGCGTGTCGTCCCACGGGCCGGATTCGAGGTCGGCCAGTGGGGCGGGCGCGGCGTCGTCCGGGCTGGCGGGGGGCACGCGCCGTTCGGGGAGGGGTGGGGGGAGCGTGGCGACGCTGGCGCGCGGGGGCGGGGCGGCCTGGGTCTGCGGGGTGGCCTGCGGCGGCTGCGCCTGCATGGGCTGGACCTGAGTGGATTGCGCTTGGCTGGCCTGGGCCTGTGGCGGGTCGATGGGCGCGAAGTCCGGGCCGCGCGTGCTCGTGGGGCGGCGGGGGGCGCTGCGGGTCGGGTCGAACGGCGCGACGTCCGGCACGGCCCCGTGGTCCGGCGCAGGCTCGCGGACGGGAGGAGCGGCGCGGGCCGGGGCTGGGGCGGGTGGGGTGGGGTCGGGCGTGGGTGCCGGGGTGCTGCCCGCCTGTCCCCCACCGGATTGACCTCCGCCGAGGTTCACGCGGCGACCCCCCTCCGGTGCGATCAGTTCGAACGTGACCGGCCCGAAGACCGTCAGGACGATCTTGGCGATGTCGTCGAATTTTGCGGCGACCTGTTTGGCGTGGAAGGCGTTGCGGTCGTCGTACCCGAGGCTGACGTAGCCGGGTTCGGCGTGCTGCCGGGCGGGTTTCAGGAACGCGCGCAGCTGCATGCTGGCCTGTCGGGTCACGTCCGCCCAGCTGCCCCCCGTCGGGGCGGGGACGGGCTGGGTGGGGTCGGGACTGGCGGCGCGCGGGCCGGGGCCTGCGCCGCCGGGCGCGGGGGTGGGCGCGCGGCGGGCCTCCCCCACCGGGCCGGATTGCGCGGCGGGTGGGTTGGCGCGCAGCGTGGCGAGTTCCTTCTCCAGGCGGTTCAGGCGCTGCGCGAGGTCAGCCGGGAGGGCGCCCCCCGCGCCCGCGCTGGCCGGGGCGCTGCTGCCGGTCACGCTGTCGGCGGCGAGCAGGGCGTGCGTCAGGGCCAGTTCGAGGCTCTGCTGGTCGGCCGCGCGGGCAAAGCGGGATTCCTGCTCGTCCAGCGCCGCCTGGAGTTTCAGCAGGCGGGGAATGTCCGCGCCGTCCAAGCGGCCCTCGGGGTTCAGGCCCAGTTCGGCGTGCAGGGCCGCGCCCAGCGCCGCGACGAGCCCCTCGACGACCGTGCGGGCCGCGAAGCCGTCGCGGTACAGGTGCCCCGCGCCACTCAGGGCGGCGCCCGCGTCGCCACTCACCAGGGCGGCGGCGATGCCGCGCACACGCTCGCCGGGCGGGAGACCCAGCGCCTCCTCCACACCCGCGCGGGTCACGGCCGTTCCGGCGGCCAGCATGCGTTCCAGCAGGCTCTCGCCGTCACGCATCGCCCCGTCGGCCAGTCGCCCGATGAGTTGCAGCGCGTCGCCCTCGGCGCGGACGCCCTCGCGCTGGGCGAGTCCGGCGAGTTTCCCGGCGATCTCCTCCGGGGTCAGGCGGCGGAAACGGTAGTGCTGGCAGCGGGAGAGGATCGTGGGGATGATCTTCTCCGGTTCGGTGGTCGCCAGGATGAAGATGACGTGACCGGGTGGCTCCTCCAGCGTCTTGAGGAGCGCGTTGAACGCCGCGCGGCTCATCATGTGCGCCTCGTCCAGGATGTAGATCTTCTTCCCGCCGCGCATGGCCGCCAGACCGACCTTCTCGCGCAGGTCACGGACGTCGTCGACGCTGTTGTTGCTGGCCGCGTCGATCTCCATGACGTCCGGGTGCGACCCGGCGCGGACACTCAGGCACGACTCGCACTCCCCGCAGGGTTTCGGCAGGGGGCCGGTGCAGTTGGCGGTCATGGCGATCAGGCGGGCGGTGGTGGTCTTCCCCACCCCGCGCGGCCCGCTGAACAGGTACGCGTGCCCGACGCGCCCCTGCTCCAGCGCGGCCTTCAGGACGTCCTTGACGTGCTCCTGCCCGACCACGTCCTCCCACCGGACCGGGCGGGCCCGCTGGTAGATGGCACTCACGCGCTCCTCCGTCCGGCGCGGCGCAGGAGCGGCTCGAACGCTGAACCACGCGGCCTCTCGCCGCTCAACCCGACCTCATCCCTGCACGCACGCCGCTTCACCTCACCATTCTAGAGCCCACGGGAAGCGGGGCGCAGTGACGGGGGGAGGAGTTGATGGTTGATGGTCGAAGGTTGATGGAGGGACGGCCGTTTCCATCAACCATCACCTTTCAACCATCACCCCTTCCGCAGTGGGAGGTAGCGGGGTTCCCAGGCGCGGTCGCGGATGACCTGTTCGAGTTCGTCCTGGGTCATGTTGCGGATGCGGCGTTCGGCGCACACGCCGTCGCGGATGGATTGCAGGGCGACGTTCACGGCCACCTGGATGCTCAGTTCGCGCAGGTCGCTGATGGGCGGGTAGACGCGCTCGCCGTACTGCGCGGTGAATTCGGCCAGGGTGCGGGCGGCTTCCATGACCATGGTGTCGGTGATTTCGCGGGCGCGGCTGGCGATCGCGCCGAAGCCCAGGCCGGGGAAGATGAACGCGTTGTTGCCCTGCCCGATGGGGTGACGCTGCCCGTCGTACTCGACATCGGGGAAGGGGCTGCCGGACGCGACGATGGCGCCGCCGTGTGTCCAGTGGATGACGTCGGCGGGGCGCGCCTCAACGTGGCTGCTGGGGTTGCTCAGCGGGAACACGATGGGGCGCGGGGTGTGTTCCAGCATGGCCTGGATGCTCTCCTGGCGGAACAGGCCGGGCACGCCGGTGAAGCCCAGCAGCGCCGTGGCGCGCGCGTTCACGAGGACGTCGTGCATGCTGGGGTAATCGCCCTCGTACGTCCAGCCCTGGAGGTCCTCGGGGCGGCGCACGAAGCTCATCTGCTGTTCCTCCAGGTCCGGCTGGCCGTGCATGAGCAGGCCGTGGCGGTCCACGACGAACACGCGGGCGTTCGCGTCAGCAAAGCTCAGGCCGCCCCAGGTCATCAGGCCCTGCCGGATCGCCATGGCCACGCCGATCCCGGCGGCGCCCGCGCCGACGATCACGAACACCTGGTCCTCCAGCTGCTCGCCCTTGATCTGCGCGGCACGCATCAGGCCCGCCAGCGCCATGGCGCCCGTGCCCTGAATGTCGTCGTTGAAGCTGGGCACCACGCGGCGGTAGCGGTCCAGGACGCGGAAGGCGGTGCCGCGGCTGAAGTCCTCCCACTGGATGATCGCCTTCGGGTAGCGGTGCGACACGGCCTCCACGAACGCGTCCAGGAACTCGTCGTACGCGGCGCCGGTGAGGCGCTGGTGGTGCACGCCCAGGTACAGCGGGTCGTCGATCAGGTCCTGGCGGTTCGTGCCGACGTCCAGTTCCACCGGGAGGGTCTTGTCGGGGCCGACGCCCCCGGCGGCGGTGTACAGCGACAGCTTGCCGATGCTGATCGCCATGCCGCCGAAGCCCTGGTCGCCGATGCCGAGGATGGCGCTGCTGTCGGTCGCGACGATCATGCGGACGTCGTTCACGGTGACGTTCTCCAGCATGTCGTCCACCCGGTCGATGTCGCCGGTGCTGACCGTGAAACCGCGCGGGTAGCGGTAGTTGCTGGAGTAGTTCCGGACCGCCTCGCCCACGGTGGGCGTGTAGATGATGGGCAGCATCTCCTCGAGGTGGTCTTCGAGGATGGCGTAGAACAGCACCTCGTTGCGGTCCTGCAGGGCGCGCAGGTACTCGTGTTTTTCCAGGTCGGAGCCGCACTTCAGGTAGCGCAGGTACGTGCGTTCCTTCTGCTCGTCGAAGGTGCTGGTGTGGGGCGGCACGAGGCCCTCCAGATCCAGTTCGCGCCGTTCCTGGGGCGTGAAGGCGGTGGTCTTGTTCAGCAGGGGGTTCTGCAGCAGGGCCAGACCCGTCACGTTCACGCGGATGAAGCGCTGACCGGCCTCATCGCGCTGCACGTCGTAGTACCGGGACACGGGAAGAGATTTCGGCATGACGCTCCAGCATAGCGGCCCCCCGCTGCACCCTGTCCAGGAACACGGCGCACGAAACGCACGCCGCCCCCCAGGCCGCAGCGGACGTCAGTTCAGCCCGTGAACAGAAGGCGGGCAGAGGCGGGAACCGGCCCCCTCTCCATCACCTCTCAACCATCACCCATCAACCCTTTCCGCCCAGCGGGCGCGCAGCGTGTCGAAGCCCGCGTCGATCCGCGACTGCGGCAGGACCATCTGCGTGGTACTCCCGTGGCCGATCTCGTCGCCGAGTTCGTTCACGGCGCGCATCCGGGCGACGATCCGGCGGCCCTCCATCCGGTCGAAGGTGGCGGTCACGGTGACGGTCATGCCGGGCAGCGCGGACGCCGTGTGCGTGACGTCCACCTGCGTCCCGATGCCACCCTCACCGTCTTCCAGGAACGGCAGGATGATCTTGCGTCCGGCCTCCTCGAAGTGCCTGGCCATCCAGTACGTGGCGTACACGGGGTGCAGGCGGCCCAGCTCGCCGAACTCGACGGTCATGTCGTCGGTGACGGTCACGGTCAGGGTCTGCGTGAAACCTTCAGGGATGGCGTGCATGAGGAGCAGGCTAGCGTCCGCGGGCAGTATGGGGAAAGCGTGAATCCCAGCCATGCGGACACCCGCTCGGCGCGTCCGTAGACTGCCGGGATGAGGCTCAAGCCTGCCGACCTGTTCACGCTGCTGCGCGAGGCGTTCCTGGCCTTCGGGCAGGACCAGGCCCCGCGACTGGCGGCGGCCATCGCCTACTACGCGATCTTCAGCATCGCGCCCATGCTGCTGCTGGGCGTGGTGCTCGCCGGGCGGCTGATCTCGAACGTGGACGTGCAGGCGCAGCTGTTCGGGCCGGGCAGTCTGGTCGCGCAGAACCTCGGGGACAGCACCGCCGAGTTCCTGCGGGGCCTCGTGAACACCGACTCTCTGCAGAAGGGCAGCCTGATCGCCACGCTGGGCGCGTTCGTGACGCTGTTCCTGGGGGCCACGGGACTGTTCGTGCAGCTTCAGGGCGCGCTGAACGCCATGTGGGGCGCGGATCCCGCCCCGCCGCAGGGCTTCCTGCACGTGCTGGTCACGCGCGTGAAGTCCTTCGTGATGATCCTCGCCATCGGGCTGGTGCTGATCGTGTTCCTGGGCCTGAACACGTACCTGTCGGCCATCGCGCAGGGATTGGGGGACACCATCGGGGCGGGGGCGTTCTTCGTGCGGCTGGGCACGGCGCTGCTGTCCATGCTGTTCCTGACGCCGGTGTTCGCCGGGATCTACAAGGTCCTGCCGGACGTGAAACTGGAGTGGCGGGAGGTCTGGGTGGGGGGCGCGTTCACGGCGACGCTGTTCACGCTGGGGCAGTTGGGCATCGGCCTGTACCTGGGTCAGGCGGCGCCGGGCAGCGTGTTCGCGGGCGCGGCGTCGCTGGTGGTGCTGCTGCTGTGGATCTACTACTCCGCGATGATCTTCTTCTTCGGCGCGGAGGTCACGTGGGTGTACTCGCAGAAGTTCGGCACGCACGCCGGGGGCGCCGCGAACACCGCGAAGAAGGAGGCGCTGGCCGCGCAGGGCGTGGACATCGACCCGACCGAGAGCGCGCAGGAACGCGACGCGAAGGACGCGGCGGGCGCGCCGATCCGGGACGCGCGCGGCCGGGTGCTGGGCGTACCCGTCCCGAAACTGCCCCGCGTCCTGCCACGCGTGCCACGCCGCGACGAGGGCCGCGTGCTGCCCACTGTCCGCGCCACCCTGTGGAACGCCGTGACAGCCGTGCTGGCGGTCCCGGCCGTGATCGTGCTGCGGCTGCTGGGCATCACCGGCGGACGGCGAAGGTAAGAGAACAGGCATGGGGCGGAGGTGAACCACGACCTCCGCCCCATGCCTGTTCTCCGTGACTTCCCGCTCTGTTCGGTGCAGGGGATCCGAGAAAACCCCTGCCCCCACTGAACACCGCCTTCAGTCCAGCGTGGCAGGGAACGGCAGGATGCCCTCGTAGATGGCGCGGCCCACGATGGCCCCCTCGATGCGCTCCTCGCGCAGCAGTCGCACGTCGTCCAGGTTGGCGACGCCGCCGCCCACGATCAGGGTATTCGTCCAGAGACGGCGGACCTGCGCCATCAGCTCGCGGTTCAGGCCGCGCAGCGTGCCGTCGCGGGTGACGTCCGTAAAGATCAGGGTCTCCAGGCCCGCGTCGGCCAGCGTGGGGGTCAGGTCGGCGACCATGACGCCGCTGCCCTGCGCCCAGCCGTGCGTGGCGACCTCCAGCCCGCGTGCGTCCAGGCTGACGACCACGCGTTCCGGTCCGTGCGCGGCGATCAGGTCCCGCACCAGTTCGGGTTGCTTGACGGCGGCGGTACCGATCACGACGCGGTGCACGCCCAGGCGCAGCAGCTCCTCGGCGGCCTCGCGGCTGCGGATGCCGCCGCCCACCTCCACGGGCACGTCCAGCTCGGCGGTGATCTGCGCGATCACGGCGCGGTTCTCGCCGCGTCCCGTGGCGGCGTCCAGGTCCACGAGGTGCACGAGGCCCGCGCCCAGGCCGACCCAGTGGCGGGCGGCGTCCAGGGGAGAGTCGAAGTAGACGGTCTCGCGGTCGGGGTCGCCCTCGAACAGGCGCACGGCGCGGCCGGACTGGATGTCCACGCAGGGAATGATGAGCGGCTCTTGCATGAGCTTCAGGATACGGGCCCGGCTCGCGCGGGGGCGCCGGAGGGGGCTACACTGCGCGGGTGCGCGTCGGGATTGTCACTGCGACCTACCTGCCGTCCCGGAACGGGGTGGCGACCAGCACGGCGCTGTTCGCGCGGGGCCTGCGCGAGCGTGGGCACGAGGTGCGGATCTTCGCGCCCCGCCACCCGCTGATGCCGGCACACGAGGACGGCGTGTACCGCCTGAACTCGTCCTTTGCGGGCGCACGGGCGCTGGGCGCCCCGGCGGACTACCCGGTCATGCTCGCGCCAGGGCCCCTGCTGACATCGCGGCTGCCGCTGCGCGGACTGGACGTGCTGCACACCATGCACCCGTTCCTGGCCGGGCAGCTGGCCCTGAAGTGGGCGCGGCTGTCGGATGCGCCCGTGGTGTACACGGCACACACGCAGTACGACCAGTACCTGCACTACGCGCCCATGCCCAAACGGGTTGGGCGCGCGGTGCTGCGCCCGCACGTGAGCGCCTTCGCGCGCCGCGTGGACGCGGTGCTCGCGCCGGGCCGCGCGATGGTGGACATGCTGCGCGAGTACGGCTTCCAGGGTCAGGTGGACCTGATGCCGAACCCGGTGGACCTCGCCGCGTTCCGCGCCGCGACGGGCGCCGCGTTCCGCGAGCAGTACCACGTCTCGCCGGACGCGCCGCTCGTCGTATCGCTGGGCCGACTGGCCCCCGAGAAGAACCTGGACGTCCTGCTGCGCGCCTTCGACCGCGCCCGCGCCAGCCGCCCGGACCTGCGCCTGCTGGTCGTCGGGGACGGCCCCAGCCGCGCCGCGCTGGAACAGGCGGCTCCCGAGGGCGTCACCTTCACCGGGCCGGTCCCCTACGAGCGGGTGCCACAGGCGCTGGCGGCCGCCGACGTGTTCCTCACCGCCAGCACCAGCGAGGTCCTGCCGATGAGCATGATCGAGGCCCTCGCGGCGGGCGCGCCGCTGGTCGCCGCGCAGAGTCCCGCCGCGCTGGACCTGATCCAGGAGGGCGTGAACGGCACCATCCGCGCCGCCACGCCCGAGGCGCTGGCGGAGGGCCTGCTGGACACACTGATCCCGGAACGGCTGCCCGCGCTGCAGGCGGGCGCGCGCGCCAGCGCCACGCAGTACGACCTGACCACCCGCGCCGCCGCGCTGGAAGCCGTGTACGAACAGGTCATCCGCCGCAAACGCCGGTAGCACCGCAGCGCGGTCCCTGTCCGGAGACAGCTGATACGGGGTCCGTTTGTTTCGTTCACAACAGGGCAGGGCACCGGGGTGCCAGCTCCACGCCTACGCCCCCACCCACTTCTGCTCAGCGATATTCACTCGTTTCGCTCGGTCATAGCGCAGGCGTCCTGACGGCCACTGGTCTACGCACCGCCGACCAGCCAGATGAGCAGTGCGGCCGCCAGCAGGCAGCAGGGCAGGGCGTACCACAGCCACGGGCCGGGTGCGCGCCAGATGATCAGCAGGCCCATGAGTGCCCCGCCGCACCCAGCGACGCGACCAGCGTGGAGGAGCGCCCTGGGCACGCTGAATGCGTAGGCGCTCACGTAGAGCCCCAGCAGCGTCAGAAGGACGAGCAGCGCAGAGAGCAGCAGTTTTCCAGGCAAGGCCATACTGAAGTGTAGGGATGGAGAAACAGGAAGACCCCGGCATTTCTGCTGGGGTCTTCTGTGTGGTGCCGAAGATGGGACTTGAACCCACACGCCTCGCGGCGCTAGTCCCTGAAACTAGTGCGTCTACCAATTCCGCCACCTCGGCACACCTTTGGTATTCTCGCCCGCGCTCGGGCGCGTTTCAGGGCTCGCTTACTTTATAGGCGAGTGCCGGAACTGTCAACACCCCCCGGCGCCGGACGTGGAAGGGCCGCGCCGGGGCACCCTCCCCAGACGCGGCCCCTGCGGTTCATTCAGGTGACGGGTTCGCCGCGTTCGCGCAGGCGTTCGGCCAGCTTGCCGGGTTCGAAGAGGCTGGCGCCTGCGCCGTAGCGGGCGGTGACGGCGCGGTTCAGGAGCCACACGGCCACCGCGACGCCCAGGAGGCTGATGATCAGGCTCGGGACGCGCATGATGGCGTTCACGGCGGCGATCTGGGCGTTGAAGTCGTCGGTACCGAACTTCGCGGTGACGCGCTGGTAGTTCACGACGCTGTTCACCACGCCGCCGATCAGGTCGACCACGGCGAACACGACGGTGCCCTGCACCAGGCCGCGTTTCACGATGGGGTCGCGCATGGCGGTCTGGGTGGCGGCGCGGTGTTCGGGGCTCTCGCCGATGCTGGTGGCGTCCAGAAAGACGCGGAACAGCGGGACGCTGGTGGCGGCGCTGATCAGGAACAGCAGGCCCACGAGATACGAGCGGGCGCTGTCCTTGATGGCGTACCAGAAGCCGTCCACGTACCAGAAGGCCAGCGCGCCGCTGAAGATCGCGCCTGCCCCGCCGATCAATGCGACGGGGCTGACGTTGCGGTTCACGAGGAGGTCCCACAGGACGTACGCGACGGGGATCAGCGCGGCCAGGAGGTACGCGCGGACGTTGCCTGTGGTGCCGCCGCCGAACACCTGCTCGGCGACGCTGATGCCGCTGCCGAGGATGTTCGGGCTGAGGATCATGATGGGGATCAGCAGGGTGAAGATCAGGTCCCAGACGGTCTTGGGCACGCGGGGGCGTTTGGCGGGCGTGGGGGCTACGGTCATGACGGGCATTCTCCTGCATTCCCGCGTGAGGAGCAGCCCGGAAGCCGGCGGTGGCCCTGACGGGCGGTCCGGTACGCTGGAGGGAATGCGCGCTCTGGAGGTCTTCACGGTGTTCCTGCGGCTGGGCCTGTCGAGTTTCGGGGGGCCGGTCGCACACCTGGGCTTCTTCCGCGCGGAGTTCGTAGGGCGGCGCGCGTGGCTGAGTGACGCGGAGTACGCGGAGCTGGTGGCGGTGGCGAACTTCCTGCCGGGGCCGAGCAGTTCGCAGGTGGGGCTGGCGGTGGGCCTGCACAGGGCGGGGTGGGTGGGGGCTGGCGCGGCGTGGCTGGGCTTCACGCTGCCCAGCGCGCTGCTCATGGCGCTGCTGGGCGGGACGCTGGCGGGCAGCGCGGCGGACGGGGCGGGATGGGTGCAGGGCGTGAAACTGGCGGCCGTGGCAGTCGTCGCGCAGGCGGTGGCGGGCATGTGGAGCGCGCTGGTGACGGACCAGGTGCGGGCGGGGCTGGCGCTGGGCGCGGCGGCGGCACTGCTGGTGCTGCCCGCGTGGTGGCCGGGCGCGGGCGGCTGGGGCACGCTGGGCGTGCTGGGGCTGTGCGCGCTGATCGGCTGGCGGGTGCTGAGCGGCGCGGCGTCCGGGGCGGGGGCGCTGCGCGTGCCGGTGTCGCGCCGGGCGGGGGGTGCGCTGCTGGCGCTGGGCGCGGTGCTGGCCGCCACCTTCGCGGCGCTGTCGGCGCTGGGGGGCGGCTGGGCGCTGCTGTGGGCGACGTTCCGGGCGGGCGCGCTGGTGTTCGGCGGGGGGCACGTGGTACTGCCGCTGCTGGAACCCGCGTTCGTGCCGGATCTGCTGCCGCACGGGGTGTTCGTGGCGGGGTACGGCGCGGCGAACGCCATGCCGGGGCCGCTGTTCACGTTCGCGTCGTACCTGGGGGCCGCCGCCGCGCCCGCCCTGGGCCTGGGGGCGGGCGTGGCGGCGCTGCTGGGCACGCTGGGGATCTTCCTGCCGGGCGCGCTGCTGATGCTGGGCGCGCTGCCGTTCTGGTCCGCGCTGAGTGGCCGCGCAGGCGCGCGGGCGGCGCTGGCGGGCGTGAACGCGGGCGTGGTGGGCCTGCTGCTGGCGGCGCTGTACACGCCGGTGTTCACGGGCGCGGTGCGCGGCCCGGCCGACCTGGCGGGCGCGCTGCTGGCGTACGCGGCGCTGACGGCGGGGCGGGTGCCCGCGTGGGTGGTCGTGCCGGTCTGCGCGGCGCTGGGCTGGGCACTGGGCTGACTGCCGGGCGGCAGATGATGGCGGTCCGGCGTGCAGTCGCGCGGCGGCCGCCTGATTAAGCTGGCTTCATGAACAACGGTGAACAGGGGTCGGCGTGCAACTGACCGTGAACGGCCAGCGCCGCGAGGTCGCGCACCCCGACGAGATGCTGGTGTGGGTGCTGCGCGACGAACTGGGCCTGACCGGCACGCACTACGGCTGCGGGATCGGCGCGTGCGGCAGCTGCACGGTCCTGGTCGGCGGGCAGGTCACCCGCGCGTGCCTGACCCCGGCGAGCGCGGCGGCAGGACGCGAGGTCACGACCGTCGAGGGCCTCGCGCGCGGCGAGCGGCTGCATCCGGTGCAGCAGGCGTTCCTGGAAAATCCGTTGCAGTGCGGGTGGTGCCTGCCCGGGCACCTGATGTCGGCGGCGGCCCTGCTGGACCGCACGCCGGACCCCACGCCCGCGCAGATCGAGGAGGCGGCGGGCATCAACCTGTGCCGCTGCGGCGGGTACAACGCGATCCGCCGGGCGGTCGCCCGCGCAGCAGAGTTGAAACGAGGGGGCCTGTGAAACGGGTTCCGTCTGTTCCGCCCGCAGATCGGAACACCACCGATCTGCCAGCTCCACGCCCGGAACCCTTATCTCTCCTCCTCTGCGAGGCAGCTCTGCGAGTCGCCTCCGCTCGGGTTGAACGGTACACGACACCCGTCCAACCGGAGGGCCTGTGAAGCCCGTCACGCGCCGCCGGGTCCTGATCGGCCTGGGCAGCGGCGCGGGGGTGCTGATCGTGGGGGCGCCGCTGGCGCTGAACGCGGGCCGTCCGGCGCTCGTGGAGTTCATCGAGGAGAACGGTACGGGGCCGCAGGACGCGCCGCGCGACCCGGACCTGTGGTTCGAGGTGACGCCCGCCGGGGTGACGTTCTTCGTCCCGAAGGTCGAGATGGGGCAGGGCATTCACACGGCGCTGGCGCAGATCGCGGCGGAGGAGCTGGAGGTCACGCCGGAGCAGCTGACGGTGCGGCAGGCGGACACGGCGCGCGGCTACGCGGGCGGCACGATGTTCACGTTCGGTTCGACCAGCGTGAAGGCCCTGTACCGCCCGCTGCGCGAGGCGGCGGCGACCCTGCGCGAACTCCTGCGGGAGGAGGCGGCGCGGCAGCTGGGCGTTCCGGCGGCGCGGTTGACGGCGGCCGGTGGGTCGTTCTTCGTGGCGGGTTCGCGCGAGCGCATCGGGTACGCGCAGGTCGTGGCGGGCAAGCAGGGCGAGTGGGTGATTCCGGAGGCCGCGCCCGTGCTGAAGGCGCGGCGGGACTTCAAACGGATCGGGCGGGCCATGCCGCGCACGGACTTCCGGGACAAGGTGCTCGGCACGGCGACGTACGGGTACGACGCGCGTCTGCCGGGCATGCTGTTCGGCGCGGTGGCGCGCCCGCCGCGGTTCGGGGCGCGGCTGGTGTCGGCGTCGGCGGGCGCGGCGGGACGGCAGCCGGGCGTGGAGCGGGTCGTGATCGACCTGAAGGCGGGCTTCGCGGGTGTGGTCGCACGGACGCGCACGCAGGCCCGCGCGGCGCTATCTTCCCTGGACCTGCGCTGGGAGGGCGGCACGACCGCCAGCAGCGCCGATCTGGACGCGCAGATTCAGGCAGGGTCGGGGTCGGTGCTGCGGCGGCGCGGGAACGTCCGCGCGGCCCTGGATGGGGGGACGGTGGTGCGGGCCGAGTACCGCACGCCACTGGCCGCGCACGCGCACCTGGAACCCCTGGCGGCCCTGGCGGACGTGAAAGCGGGCGGGCGGATCGAGGTGTGGGCGTCCACGCAGTACCCGCAGAAGATCGTCGACGACCTGCGCGGCGTGTTCGGCAAGGACCGCGAGGTCCTCGTGCACCCGACGCAGCTGGGCGGGGGCTTCGGGCGCAAGGCGGGGCAGCACGCGGCGCTGGAGGCCGCGCGGCTCTCGGCGGCGGTCGGGAAGCCCGTGCATGTCGGCTGGACGCGCGAGGAGGACCTGCAGCACGCCTTCTACCGCCCGCCGACCCATCACGTCCTGCGCGGCAGTGTGGGCGCGGACGGGCGGGTGCGGGGCGTGGAGCAGTTCACGGCGGGCGGCGACATCATCTGGGGGCAGACGGGCCTGCCGGAATTCGTGCGGGACGCACTGGGGTTCGATCCGGGCGGCCTGCTGGGGCAGTTCCTGCCGTACGACCTTCCGGCGTACCGGGTCGTGAACCGCCGCGAGGCGCTGCCCGTCCCGACCGGGTACTGGCGCGGCCTGGGCGTCCTGCCGAACACGTTCGCGCTGGAGAGCTTCATGGACGAACTCGCGCACGCCGCGCGGGTGGACCCCCTGGCGTTCCGACTGCGGCACCTGGGAAGCAGCGGGGACGAGGGTCGCCTGCGGACCGTGCTGGACCGCGCCGCGCGGGCGGCCGGGTGGGGCACGCCCGTCGCGGCGGGCCGGGCGCGCGGCGTGGCGTGCTGCCTGGACCTGAACACCGCCTCGGCGCTGGTGGCGGAGGTCTCGGTGGACGGCGGACGGGTGCGGGTGCACCGCGTGACGGTCGCCGTGGACCCCGGACTGGTCGTGAACCCGGACGGCGCGCGGCTGCAGATCCAGGGGTCGGTGATGATGGCCCTGAGTTCCGCGCTGCACGAGGAACTGACCATTCAGGACGGGCGGGTGGTCGAGTCGAACTTCGACCGGTACCGCCTCCTGCCCCTGCGGGACGCGCCGGAGGTCGAGGTGATCCTGATCGAGAGCGGCGAGGACCCGCAGGGCCTGGGCGAACCCGTGATGGGCCCGGCGGCGGCCGCCGTGGCGAACGCGGTGTTCACCCTGACCGGCCAGCGCCTGCGGACCCTGCCCCTGCGCCCCGGAAGCTGAGCTTCAGCATCCGGGCCACGCATGGGCGGGAGCCCGTCCGTTTCGTGGATGGATCGGAACGACACCGGTCCTCCCCACTCCACTCCCGGGCCCCCTTCTTCTCCTCCTCTGCGGGGCAGCTCTGCGAGTCGCATCCGCTCGGGTGGAAAGGTTCTCGCCAACCATTCCACCGGAGTCGATGTCATTCCAGCACGAAGCGGATGCTCTCCTCGAAGGTGACGCGGGCGACGTCGGCGCGCGGCAGGACGACGTTGCGGCGCCAGGGCATCCATTCGGTCTGCCCCTGGGCACTGCGCAGGAAGCCGCGCAGGCCGACCTCGACGTAACGGGCGTCCCCGCCCAGCAGCGCGGCGAGTCCGGCGCGGACGGCGTCCGGGTCGGTCAGGGGGCCGGTCAGGCGCGCGGAGGGCACGCCCGGCACCTCCTCCGGGGTCTGGGTGGGAGTCTGTCCGGTGTGGGTCTGGCCGGTGGGGTTGGGGTGCGGGCGGTACAGGTCCACCGTGAAGCCCGGCAGGGCCAGCAGCGCGGCGCGGGCCTGCGCTTCGGGCAGCGGGCGGGTGAAGGTGACGTGCAGGTCGATGTCGAACCCGCGCGTGCCCTTGTCCGTGCGGGAGGTCGGGGCCGTCACGGGGTGTTCGGCTCCTGAAGGCTCTGCGGCTGGGCACTCCGTTCCAGGGCCTTGCGGTGCTGGTACAGGTGCGTGGCGACCATGCGCGTCCAGTCGAGCGCGTCCAGCTCCCCGAAGAACGGGTGCCACAGGGTCCGGCCCGGCGTGGCGCGCAGCGCGCCCGTGACGGTGCTCAGGCCCGCGCGGCTCTGCGTCCAGGTGGCGTCCAGGTCGTCCCACGCGAGGCCCGCAGCGCCGGGCTGGGTGTGGGGCGGGGCGACGCGGCGACCGTCGGGCGTGAGTTCACCGGGCATCTGCGGCATGGGGCGCAGTTCACGTTCGGACAGCAGCAGGCCGACGCCGCGCGCGATGGAATCGTTGATCTTCAGGACGTGCTCGGCCTCCTGCGCGGGGCTCCAGTCGCGGCCCGGCTGGGTGCGGGTCCAGTCGTCTGCGCGGGTGCGCAGGTGCGCGTGGAACAGGTCGAGTTCGCGGTCCAGACGGGCGCGGACGTCCTCGGGCGTGGCGCCCATGGGGGCCAGGGCGGCCGGGTCCAGCAGCGGTTTGGTCATGCGGGCAGTGTACGCCGCGCGGCCCGGCGCGGTCATACGCACTCCGGTTGAACGGGTTGCAAAACCGTTCAACCCGAGCGGACTCGTAGAGCTGCGCAGCAGCGCGAGCACAAGAGAAACGCCCCTCCGGGCGTGGAGTTGGCAACCCGGTGTCCTTCCGGGTTGTGAACGAAACAGACGGAATCCGGATCAGCCCTGCCTCCACCCGGCCCACACGCCCAGCGGGCCCGCGCCCGCCACGCCGCAACGTGCCCGGAACGGCCACCCGGCGGGCGTACTCCAGCGGCTCAGGGGGTCGGTAGGGCCGTAGGCGTCGAAGTCCCGGTCCTGCGCGGCCAGCCCGGCGGTGAGGCAGTCCTGCACGGCCTGTGGCCGGAAGGCCCGACCGGTCAGGGCGCTCAGGAACGCGGCGGCCTCGCGGGTCTGCGCGGCGGTCAGGCGGGTGCCGCGCGGGGCGCCGGGGCGCAGCAGCCGCGCGCCGCTGACCTGGCCGCCGGGGCGGACGTCCACCTCCAGCCGCCAGCCGGTCGCGGTGCGGTAGGTCCGCTGCTGGCCGTCATGTCCGCCCAGGGTGTCCGGGGTGTTCTCGCGGACGGTCTGGAGGGTGCAGCGCAGTGCCCGGCACAGCGGCGTGGCGGGCACGTCCACCGCGCGCCCGATCCAGGCAGGTTCCGGCGCGCCCCCGGCCTGCGCGGGCGTGAGCAGGAGCAGCGGCAGCAGGGCGGCGCGCAGCAGCTTCATGTCCGCAGGGTACCGGGACGGCACAAGACACGGGGCCGCAGGTCAGCGCGGCCCCCCTCTCCCCCGTTCCTGAAGTCAGCGGACGGGCTGGCCCAGCACGGCCTTGCCGCCCAGGTAGGGGCGCAGCGCCTCCGGCACGCGGATGGTCCCGTCGGCCTGCTGGTGGTTTTCCAGCAGCGGCACGAGGATGCGCGGCGCGGCGATGCCGGTGTTGTTCAGGGTGTGCGCGTACACGAGTTTGCCGTGCTCGTCGCGGTAGCGCAGGCCGGTGCGGCGGGCCTGCCAGTCGCCCAGGTACGAGCAGGAGTGCGTCTCGCGGTACTTCTCCTCGCTGGGCACCCAGGTCTCGATGTCGTACATCAGGACCTTCCCGGCGCCCATGTCGCCCGTGCAGTTCTGCACGACCCGGTACGGGAGTTCCAGCGCCGCGAGGAGCGCCTCGGCGTTCCCGAGGATCTTCCCGAACCAGTCCAGGGCTTCTTGCTCGTCGGCGCGGCACAGGACGTACTGCTCGACCTTGCGGAACTCGTGCACGCGGATCAATCCGCGCACGTCCCGCCCGGCACTCCCGGCCTCGCTGCGGAACGCGGCGCTGATCGCGGCGTAAGCGATCGGCAGTTGCTCCAGGCTCAGCTGCTCCCCGGCGTACAGGCTGTTCACGGGGACCTCGGCGGTCCCGGCGAGCATCAGCTCGTCGCCCTCGATCTTGTACACCTGATCTTCCCCGCCGGGGAAGTGCCCGCTGCCGACGAACGCCTCGGGGCGCGCCAGGGCGGTGGTGGACAGCGGCGTGAAGCCCCGGCCGGACAGGAAGTCCATGGCGAACATCAGGACCGCCATTTCCAGCATGACCGCCTCGCCCTTCAGGAGGTAGCTGCGGCTGCCGGACACGCGCGCCACCCGCTCGGGGTCGCTCCAGCCCTGCTTCTCCAGCAGGTCCACGTGGTCCAGCGGCGTGAAGTCGAAGGTGGGAAGTTGACCCTCGCGGCGCAGTTCGACGTTCTCGCTGTCGTCCCGCCCGACCGGCACAGAGGCGTGCGGGATGTTCGGGACGCGCAGCAGCAGCTGCCTGAGGTTGTCCTCGTGGGCGCGCAGGGCCGGGTCGAGCGCCTTGATCTCCTCGGCGAGGTCCTTGCCGCGCTGGATCAGGGTGGGGCGCTCCTCGGGCGTCGCCTTGGGGACCAGTTTGGCGTTGGCGTTGCGTTCGGCCTGCATGGCCTCCACGCGCTGCTTGAGGTCCACCAGTTCACGGTCGAGGCGCAGCAGCTCGTCGATGTCGAGGTTCACGCCCTTGACGTCCACGGCGTGCTTCACCGCCCCGGCGTTCTCACGGATGAATTTCAGATCCAGCATCACAGCCTCCAGAGACGGTCGGTGACCATCAAGTCAAGCGAGGGGCCGCCCCTGAGCGTCTTGCCCGTCATCAGTCGGTCTCCACGGTGCGGGGCACGCGGATGTGCCCGTCGGGCATGCTCTCGGGCGCCAGCGCGGTGACGGTCGCCACGGGGAACACGTCGCCTGCCACGTCGTCGCGCAGGACGTTCACGAGGGTCACGGGGCGCTGCATCTCCTGCACGCCGTCGGTGTCCACCTCGCTGAGCTGCTCGAAGTAGCCGAGCACGCGGGTCAGGTCGGCCTGCATGGCCGCGCGTTCCTCCGCAGTCAGGTGCAGCCGCGCGAGCTGCGCGAGGTGGTCGATCTGGGCCGCGTCAATCATGCCCAGAAGTATAGGTGGCGGCCCCCGGAACCCGCACCCGCCCACTGGCGTAGTGCCTGACATGCGCCCCCTCACCGCTGCCCTGATCGGCCTGACCGCCACCCTGCCCGCGCAGGCCCAGACACCCACTCAGACGCCGTCCAGCCTGCCGGACGCCGTGACGCGCCTGTTCAGCGGCCCGGTGCAGTCCGGGTGGCTGGCGCCGTCCTTCCTGGCGGCCCTGCCCGCCGACGGCCTCCAGGCGGCGCTGGACGGCCTGACCGCCCAGCTGGGTCCGTTCGTGCGGACCGAGACGCGCGGCGACCTGCTCGTGGCGGTGTTCGACCGCGGTGAACTGAACGTGCTGGCGGCGCTGGACGACCAGGGGCGCTTCACGGGCCTGCGTTTCGTGCCGCTCATGGCGACGGCGTCCGGGGCGGGCTCGCCGCGCGAGGTCCTGACCCGCATCTTCAGCGGCCCGCTGGACGTTTCGATGTTCGCGCCGGACTTCCTGGCGGCCGTGCCGGAAGCGCAACTGCGCGCCCTGCTGGACGACGTCACGGCGCAGTTCGGTGCCCTGAAGGACGTGCAGATCGGCGCGCAGATGGCGGCCCTGATCTTCGAGCGGGGGCAGCTGAACGTCACGCAGTTCTCGCTGGACGACCAGGGCCGCGTGACGGGACTGCTGCTCACGCCGCCCCCGCCGGTCTTCACGTCGCTGGACGAGGCCCGCGCGGCCTTCGCGGCCCTGCCCGGTCAGGTCAGCCTCCTCGTGCAGGAGGTCGGTGCGCCCACGCCCGCCGCCGCGCTGAACGTCACGCGGCCCCTGGCGGTCGGCTCCACGTTCAAACTGGCGATCCTGGCCGAACTGCAAGCGCAGGTCAACGCCGGGCGGCGGCAGTGGACGGACGAGGTGACCCTGACCGACGCGGACCGCAGCCTGCCCAGCGGGACCCTGCAGGACGCCCCCACGGGCAGCCGGTACACGCTGCGGGACCTGGCGGCGCGGATGATCGCGCAGAGTGACAACACCGCCACCGACCTGCTGCTGGGCGTGGTGGGCCGCGCGGGCGTGGAGGCCCGCTTCGGCCAGCGACCCTTCCTGAACACCCGCGAGGCCTTCGCCCTGAAGAACCCCGCGAACGCCGCGCTGCTCGCTGAGTACCGCGCCGCGACCCTGAACGTGCCCGCGCGCCGCGCAGTGCTGGAGCGTGCCCGCGTGGCGCCGCTACCCGCCGCCGCCGACTTCGCGGGCGGCCCTCTGGCGCGGGACGTGGAGTGGTTCGCCACGCCCGCCACGCTGTGCCGCCTGATGAACGACGTGGCGGCCCTGAAGGAGACGCAACTGAACCCCGGCGTGGCCGACCCGGCGAGCTTCCGCAGCGTCAGTTACAAGGGCGGCAGCGAGCCCGGCGTGCTGAACCTGACCACGCAGGTCACCACCCTGACCGGGCGCACGTACTGCGTGAGTGCCACCTGGAACGCCCCGGTCCCCCTGCAGGAGGACGCGTTCGTCGGGCTGTACGGCGCGACTCTGGATCTCCTGAAATAACCCGGCGACGCCCACGGCAGACAGGAGGTCCCCCGGTGCCCAACGGCTCGGGGGACCTCCTGCCTGCCGTGGTGTGGGTTTCAGCGGCGGCGCAGTTCGTCGCGGATCTCGGCCAGCAGTTTCTCCTCGTTGCTGGGTTCGGCGACGGCGGGTTTCTCCTCGCGCTTGAAGCGTTCCATCAGGCGGTTGAAGGGGGTGATCACGAAGAAGTAGATGACGGCGGCGGTGATGGCGAAGCTGACGAGCGCCGTGAGGAACGTGCCGTACTTGAAGATGCTGCCGTTGATCGTGAACTGCAGCGCGTCGAAGTTGGGGACGCCGCCGAAGATGCCGATGATCGGCATGATCACGCCCTCGGTGAAGGTCTTGACGACGCCGCTGAACGCCGCGCCGATGATGACGCCGACCGCCAGGTCGATGAGATTGCCGCGCAGCAGGAACTTCTGGAATCCACTCAACATACGCCGAGTGTGTCAGGTCACCGCGCAGGTCGGCAAGTCCGGCGGGGGGCTTACGCCTGTCCGCGCATGTTCTGCTCGGCAACCTGCACGGACACGGGTTCGGCAGTGTCCTTGACGGCGTGGGCGCTCATGCCGAACTGCGGGCCGCTGCTCTGCGCGCCCTGGAGGATCACGCGGGTCAGTTCACCCAGCGTGGACCCGCCGGCGCGGATGTCCATGCGCAGCTCGGCGCGCAGTTCGCTCAGGCTGACGTCGTCCAGCATCAGTTCGGTGCCGTAGCGCAGGGTGGTGGGGGGCACGATCAGCAGGTCGGCCTCGCCGGGCTTGATGGCGTGCCGGAAGCAGCGGCCCGTCAGGAGGCCCGCGACGGTCGTGACCTTCCCGAAGGTCTTGTTCTCGACGGCGCGCACCTCGATGCTCAGGTTTCTGATGGCGCGCAGGGGTTCCACGGCGCGGTCCAGGGACTCGGCGAACAGCGTGCCGGTGCCCAGGATCACGCGCCGGGGTTCGGGCAGCGCGTCGGGCAGCTCCGGAATGCCCTCGGTGAGGAAGTCGCGGATCATGCCCACGCCGTTTTCCAGCATGGGGAAGCCCTCGTACTCCTCCTCGGTGGGGAGCGGCTCACCGGCCAGCAGGTACAGCTCGTCCGACGGGAACACGAAGCGGGTGCCGCGCTCGGCGAGGAACTGCTTACGCCACACGTTCAGGCGGCGCAGGGTGTCCTGCGCTTCCTCGCGGGAGAACACGCGCACGTCCGGGAGGTTCGTGCGGTGGCTGGTCAGGCCGATCGGCACGACCGCCGCGCTGATCACGTTCGGGCGGCTCGACAGGTACTCGACGGTCTCGTCGAGGTTCTCGCGGTCGTTGCGTTCGGGCACGAGCACGATCTGGGTGTACAGGTCGATCTGCTCCAGCCGCTCGATCATGCTGCGGATCTGCACGGCCTGGGGGTCCTTCACCTTCAGGCGCCACCACTTCATCATGTCCTGGCGCAGGTCCTGGTTCGCGGTGTGGACCGACACGTACAGCGGCGAGAGGTTCTCGTCCTCGATCCGCCGGATGTCGTTCTCGGAGAGGTTCGTCAGCGTCACGAACGAGCCGTACAGGAACGACAGGCGGTAGTCGTCGTCCATGATGTAGAGACTCTTGCGGAAGCCGCGGGGCATCTGGTGCACGTAGCAGAAGTCGCACTTGTTCGCGCATTTCTTGATGCCGTCGAACAGCACCTCCTCGAACTCCAGGCCCGGGTCCTCCCACTCGACGCTGAACGTGAACGTGTCGTCCAGGCTGGGCGCCGTGGGCAGGAAGAGGCGGTGGTGGTCCTGCGCGGTGCCGGGCACGCCGGTCATGACGCGCGGCGCCTCCTGTGGGCGGGCGATCTCCAGCGTCGCCCGGCCCTGCGAGAGCAGGTGGCGGTACGCGAGGACGTCCGTGACGGCCTGCCCGTTCACGCGCAGCAGCACGTCGCCGGGGCGCACGCCGGCACGTTCGGCGGCGCTGCCCGCCTCCACGGTCTTGATGGGCGCGGGAAACACCTGATCCTGAATCTGTTCGGCTGCCGTCACGTCACTTCACCCCTTTTCGGGACGCTGTGGCGGCCCCTCACCTGCATCACTGCACCTGCACGCGCGGGCCACCCGTGGGGGCCTCGCCTCAAGCACAGCAGCATAACAGCCGCGCCCAGGGTCAGGTGTGAGCGGGCACAGGTTCACCCGCCGGGGGCCAGCGCCCGCCCGGCCGGTCAGCGCCCGGCCAGTTGGGTCAGCAGCGTGGCGAGGTGCCGGGCGTTCCCGTCCAGCGTGTGCCCGTCCAGCACGCTCTGTCGCGCCGCGATCCCCATGCGGCGCAGGGCGTCCGGGTGGGCCGCCAGCGCCCGCAGGGCCGCCGCGTAGCCGGGCGCGCCGCCGCGCACGAGCAGGCCCTCCTGGCCCATGCGGATCAGTTCGCGCTGCGCGGGAATGTCGTTCGTGACGACCGGCGTGCCGCTCGCCAGGGCCTCCAGGGTCGCCAGCGACTGGTTCTCCGCGATGGTGGGTTGCAGCACCACGTCCGCCGCGCGGTACAGGTCCGGCATGTCGTGCCGTTTGCCCAGGAACGTCACATTGCGCGGCGCGGCGCGTTTCAGGGCGGGTTCCAGGTACCCGGTGCCCACCAGAACGAAGTGCAGTTCCGGCGCCTGCCACGCCGTGGCGATGACCGCCGGGTGGTTCTTCTCGATGCTCATGCGGGCCGGGTTCAGCACCGTGAAACCTTTGAAGCCCAGGCGCTCACGCAGCGCGGCGCGTTCCTGCGGGTCGCCGGGGCGGAACTTCACGGTGTCCACGCCGTTCGGCACCGCGTGCACCTGCGTCATGCGGTGGTGCTTCCGCAGGTACTCGGCGCCCCACTCGGACACGGTGATCACGTGCTGCGCGCCGCGGATGTCCCCCGCCTGCAACCACTCGTAGCACGCGCGGTATGCGCCCTGCGGCAGGCCCGGAATGTGCAGCATCAGCTGATCGTGCACCAGCGACACGAACGGCCCGCGCAGCGCGCGGTAGTACTTGCGGTATCCGCGCGGATTCCAGCTGCTCAGGACCGTCAGGTCGAAGCCCCGACCCTCCCGCTCCACACGGGCGACCTCGTCCAGGGTGCGGTAGGCGTGCACGGGAATGCCGCGTTCCTGAAGCTGCGCGCGGAAGTCGGTGGTGCCCGGCACGTCCGGCATGGCGACCTCGGCGTGCACCCCGTGACCGCGCATGGGGGGGATGATCTCGCGCATGTAGACCTCGCTGCCGCCCACGGCGGGCGCGTCGGTCACGAACAGCACGCGCAGCGGCGCAGCATCGGTCCTCATCACGGGCCAGGGTACCGTAAGGCCCGATGACCCTGATGCAACTCCGTGAGGTATGGGGCAACCGCCCCCTGATGGCCGCGTCCGCCGGAGTCCTGATTCAGGACGAGCACGGGCGGGTGCTGCTGCAACGCCGCGGCGACGACGGCCTGTGGGGCGAACCGGGCGGCGCGCTGGAACCCGGCGAGGACTTCCTGACCGGAGCCCGCCGCGAACTGTTCGAGGAGACCGGCCTGGACTGCCCGAACCTGACGCTACTGCCACTGCCCGAGGGCCTGCAGGACGGCCCGGAGCTGTTCCACCGCTACCCGAACGGCCATGAGATCTACATCATCGGGATGCGGGCGCACGGCACGCTCCCCGCCGCCGCGCTGGAACGGGCCGCATCGGACGACAGCGGCGAGACGCTGGACCTGCGATGGTTCCCGCTGGACGCCCTGCCGGACCTGAGCAACAACGCCAACCGCGCCAGTATGAACGTCCTGCGTGCCCGCGCAGGCCTTCCAGCCCTGCCACTGGCGCCCACCCCACCCGCACCACCGATCGGGAATTTCCTGATGGATCTGCGGCGCGTGATCGGCCCGCGCCCCTGGTTCGCGCCCGGCTCGAACGTCCTCGTCACCGACGACCAAGGGCGTCTCCTGCTGCTGCGGCACGGGCACACCCGCCTGTGGACCCTACCCGGCGGCAGCTTGGAACCCGGCGAGACCTTCGCGGGGACCGCCGCCCGCGAACTGTTCGAGGAGACCGGCCTCCGCGCCGCCCACCTGCACCCACTGCGCATGTTCGCCGGCCCCGAATACCGCTTCACGTACCCCAACGGACACGTCGTGGACTTCGTGTCGGTCCTGTACCGCGCCCACGGCGTCACCGGCACCCTCACCCCCCAGGAGGGCGAGGTGCTGGACGTCGGCTGGTTCAGCCCCGAAGACCTCCCCCCCGAAGAGGACCTGAGCGGCGAACTGATCCGCGCAAACCTCCGCTGGTGGCGCACGCACGGCTGACCCGACTCAGCGGGTGGCCTCCACAGCCGCGAGCACCCACAGCGCCCGTACGTCGGCGCGCCCCTCGCAGCGGGGGCGGGCGCCGCAGCCCGGGTCACGGTTCGGCGTGTCCGGCAGGGACGGGGCCTTTGCTCCCACGACCGTCAGCCCACCTGTCGTCGAACCTACGCCCGCCGGAAGGTGACCCAGCAGCGTCACGCCACCCAGCGCCGGAGGTCAGCACGTAGCGCCGCAACCGCGACGGCGCGCGCTCCGGTGCGCCCCGCTGGGCCCAGAGCGGCCCCCGGTAGGGTGGATTCAGGGACAGGCCCCAGTCCTGCTCGGCCCTCATCCACGGCACGGCAATCATGTTGACCGTCGGTGGGGTGCTCACCACCGCCGTCCGGGAACGCGCGTCGAAGGTCAGGGTGAACGGCGTCCGGGCCGCGATCAGGTCACGCAGCGCCACCCGGCCCGCCACGACCGGCACCCGCACGCCATTGACGACCGCCGCACGCCCCGCGACCGGGCAGGTCAGGCCCAGCAGGTCGCACGCGGCCACCAGCGGCACCCGCACCCGCCCGGCCTCCACCCCCGGCGCGCCCCCCTGCGCGTCAATCCAGTACAGCGCCCCGAACCGCACCGCGACGGGCGCCCCCACCGCCTGCGCGACACCGGACCCGCCCAGGATTGCCACCGCCAGCAGAAGCGTTCGCCACATGCGTCCAGTCTGCCCGTCAGGCTCCTGAGAACTGCGCAGACAAAAGGCCAGAGCACATGGCCCTGGCCTCTTTCTGCATCCCCTTTGAGGGGAGGTGCCCCGGAGGGGTGGACTCGAAGAGCTGCCCCGCAGAGGGGTCACTTCTCGCGGATGTTCCACCTCTGTGCGCGGACGGCGCCCATGAGGGCGTCCATGACGGGATCGACTTCAGCGTCGGTGAGGGTTTTGTCGCCGCGGAAGACGAGGCGGACGGCGACGGAGCGGTTGCCCGTGCCGATCTGCTCGCCGGTGAACACGTCGAAGGGTTCCACGCTTTCGAGCAGGGTGCCGCCGTGTTCGCGCAGCAGGGCGGCGATCTCGCCGTAGCTCACGCCTGCGGGGGTGATGACGGCGAGGTCGCGCCACGCGGCGGGGGCGCGGCTGGGGTCGCGGAATGCCCACTCGCGGCCCGGCAGGGGCAGCGCGGCTTCCATCAGGAAGGTGTCGCCCTTGAGGCCGAACGCCTGAGCGATCTCGGGGTGCAGCGCGCCGAGCCAGCCGACGCTCTGCCCGTTCCAGACGACCTCACCCGCGATGCCGGGGTGCAGGGCGCTGGGGACGGCCTCGCCACGCAGCTGGCGCAGTTCGAAGCTCGCACCCAGGGTGCCCGCCAGGGACTCCACGAGGCCCTTGAACGCGCGGAAGTCCCCGGCGACGCCCGCCTGATCGGTGCGGGGCGCCAGCGGTCCGCGCATCAGCAGGCCCACCCGTTCCGTCTCGCCGGTGGCGGGGAAGATGCGGCCCATCTCGAAGATCAGCACGCGGTCGCCTTTCGCGTGGGCCTGCGCGGCCTTCACGAGGCTGGGGTACAGCGCGGTGCGCAGCCCGGTGCGGTCGGCGGTCAGGGGGTTGCGCAGGCGCACGCCGGGCTGCTCGGTGCGGGCCTTCTGGGCTTCCTCGTCGCTGGTGAAGGTGTACGTGACGACCTCCTGCGCGCCCAGTCCGGCCAGGGTGCGGCGCAGCGTGGCGCGGGCCACGCCCTCCTTCTCCGCGCCGACGTTGCTCTCGTGGACGCGCAGGGTGGGGAGGCTCTCGGGGAGGTGCACGAAGCCGTGCAGGCGCGCGACCTCCTCCGCGAGGTCCTGCCAGATCGCCATGTCCACACGCCACGAGGGCGGCACGACACTCAGCGCGTCCCCCTCGCCTTCCACGACGCAGCCCAGGCGGGTGAGGATGCCGCGCATCTCGTCGGTATCCACCGGCATGCCCAGCAGCGCGCGGATCTGCTCACCCGTCGCCTCGATCCGGCCCGGAATCTCGGGGTCGCCCACGACCGTCGCGCCGGGGTGCACCTGCCCGCCCGCGTCGCCCAGCAGGCCCACCAGTCGGGCCGCCGCGCGTTCGGGCAGCAGGGGGTCCACGCCACGCTCGTAGCGGTACACGGCGTCGGTCTTCAGGCCCAGGCGGGTGCTCGTGCGGCGCAGCAGCACCGGGTCGAAGTGCGCGACCTCGATCACCACGTCCGTCGTGTCCGCCCGGACGTGCCCGTGGTCGCCGCCCACGATGCCCGCGATGCCCAGCACCGTGTCGCCCACTTTGGGCTGCTTCGCCGTCTCGAAGGCATCCGCGACGGTGGACACCTCGGGCTGCGCGCCGTCGAGGATCAGCAGGTCCTCCGGGCCGACCTCATGCTCGCCGCCCAGCAGGTCGCGCACCTGCTCGCCCTGCCGCAGTCCGAACGCCACGAGAATCTGATCGCCACGCACGTCCCGCCGGTCGTACAGGGCCGTCGGCTGACCCAGTTCCAGCATCACGTAATTGCTGGTATCCACGATCAGGTCGATGGAGCGCATGCCCGCCAGCGTCACGCGACGCTGCATCCACAGCGGAGCCGGACCGTTCCGCAGGCCACTGACCGTGCGGGCCACGAAGCGGTCGCAGCCGAAGCGCAGCTTCTGCGTCGGGTCCCGCTCGATCCGGATGCCCTTCTCGGGCAGGGACACGCGGATCTCGCCCTCCCCCACCGCCTGCGGCCCCGCCGCCGGTTCCACCAGATCCAGCTTCAGGAACGCCGCCAGATCCCGCGCCAACCCCAGCGCACTCAGCACGTCCGCACGGTTCGGGGTGACCTCCACGTCCAGCACGTGATCCGCCGCCCACAGCTCCCGCATCGGCGTCCCGGGCTTCGCGGTGTTCGCCGGGAACAGCATCAGGCCCGCGCTGCTCTCACCCAGGCCCAGCTCCTTCGCGCTCGCCGCCATACCCCACGACTCCACGCCCTGCAACGCCCGCACGCCATACGTCATCCCGCCCAGCTCCGTGCCCGGCGACACCAGCGCCAGCATCGTCCCAGCGGGCAACCCCACCGCGTTCCCCGCACCCGACGCGATCACCCGCTCGCCATGCTCACCGACATCCAGCGTCAGGCGCGTCAACTGCGTACCCGGCATTGCCTCGGCCGACCTCACCGTCACCAGCAGCACCCCCGCAGGCGGCGCCGCGACCTCCTCCACACCCTCCAACGGCAGACCCAGCTGCGCGAAAATCGGCTCCAGCTCCGACACCACCGGCAGACCCGGCACCAGTTCCTTCAACCACGAATACGGAATTTTCATTGAGTACCTCTTGAGTTGGTCGGGGGGTAGGGAACCCCTCACCCCGGCCCTCTCCGAGACAGGAGAGGGAGAAAAACGCTCTGGCTTCAGCCTTCTGTCAGTCCCTCTCTCGTGGGGAGAGGGGTTGGGGTGAGGGGTCCGTGCGCCACCTCGCGCACCAGTTCCCGCGCCCGCTCGGGCACGAGGTTCACGCTTTCCAGGTCCGTGAGGGGCACCCACTGCGGCGAGTACCAGTTCTCCTCGCTGCTGCGGATCGCTTCGGGGCCGTCGCCGAGGCGCATCTCGCCGGACTGCACGTGCGCCTGGAAGTAGTGTTCCAGATTGCCGATGTTCTCCAGCACGAGGAGTTCCGGGCCGACGGTGACGGTCAGGTTCACTTCCTCCAGCACCTCGCGGATGCAGGCCTGGGAGGGCGTCTCGCCGTCCTCGATGCCGCCGCCGGGCAGCGTGGCGTACGCGCGGCCCTGCTTGCGGCGCAGCATCAGCAGCACCTCGGCCTGATCGTTGAGGATGATGGCGACGGCGCGGGCTCTCACTCCAGTTCTCCTCGGAACTGTCCGATGACGCGGGGGTCGTTGGCGTAGAAGTAGCGGATGTCGGGGATTTTGTACTTGAGCATGGCGATGCGTTCTGGTCCGAGGCCGAATGCGAAGCCGGTTTTGCCTTCGTACACGCGGGGTTTGCCCTGGGCTTCGCGGAGGTCGTCGACGGCTTTGAAGACGTTGGGGTGGACCATGCCGCATCCGCCGAGTTCGAGCCATTTGCTTTCGCCGCGGGGGTTGTCCCAGTACACGGCGAAGTCCGCGCCGGGTTCGACGAAGGGGTAGTAGCTGGGTTGGAAGCGGACTTTGGCGCGGGGGCCGTAGAGGCCGCGGGCCATTTCGGCGATGGTGCCTTTCAGGTCGGCCATGTTGATGTGGTCGCCGACGACGAGGCCTTCGAGCTGGTGGAACATGCTTTCGTGGGTGGCGTCGGTGGCTTCGTAGCGGTAGACCTTGCCGCGCACGACGATTTTGAGGTCGGGTTCGTGGTCGACCATGTAGCGGATCTGCATGGGGCTGGTGTGGGTGCGCAGGAGGCGGCCGTCTTCGAGCCAGAAGGTGTCCTGGAGGTCGCGGGCGGGGTGGTACCAGGGGACGTTGAGGGCTTCGAAGTTGTGGTGTTCGTCTTCGACTTCGGGGCCTTCGACGACGGTGTACCCGAGGCGTTCGTAGATGCCGGTGAGGTCGTCGTAGACGCGGTTGATGGGGTGCAGGCCGCCTGCGGGGAGGGGGAGGCCGGGGAGGGTGACGTCGATGGCTTCGCTGGCCAGCTGGGCGTCGAGCGCTTCGCGTTTCAGGGTGGTTTCGCGGGTGTCGAGGGCGTCTTGGATGGCCTGCCGGACGGCGTTGATTTCGGCACCGCGGGTCTTGCGTTCCTCGGGTGGGAGTTTTCCGAGGGTGCCGAGTTCGCGGGTGACGAGGCCGCTCTTGCCGACGTATTTGGTCTTGACGGCTTGCAGGGCTTCGAGGGTGGTGGCCGCCTGGATTTCGGGAATGGCTTCGTGCTGCATGGGTCCTCCGGTGGGGGGAATGAACAGTCTGGCAATGAAAAGCCCCGCCTCGCGGGTGCGGGCGGGGTGGCTCGCTGCGGCCTGAGGTTCAGGCGAGCGTGACCCCGGTGCGGGTAAACGGCGAAGGTGTACCGGTCCGGGGCGTCATGGGGTTCAGGGTAGCAGGTTCGTGGGGATGAGGAGTCTGGACCGGGGGGGCTGTGGGGTGGAGGTGACCCGGTGGTGTTGACATCTGCTTGACATCTGAGCGAAGAATGGTATCCCGATGTTCAATTCAACTGTCCGGCGCGGCTTCGTGCTGCTGGCCTCCGTTTCCCTTGCGCTGTCCTCCTGTGGTCGCACGCCTGCTGCGGCGCCGAACCTGTCGGCCCTGGCGGCGGCGGGCGAGCCGGTCATCAACGAGCTGTACTACGACTCCCCCAGCACGGACGTGGGGACGTTCATCGAGTTGAAGGGCCCGGCGGGCGCGAGCCTGAGTGGGTACACGCTGGCGGCGTTCGACACGGCGGGCACGCAGTACCGCACGATCACGCTGTCCGGGACGATCCCAGCGAGCGGGTACTTCGTGGTGGCGCAGGACACGACGGTCGCGAGCCGGAATCTGGTGAATGCGGGCGCGGACCTGAACAACGGGGCGGGCAGCCTGCGTCTGCTGAAGAGCACCACGATCATCGACGCGGTGGCGTACGGCTCACCCACCAGCAACAAGGGCGAGGGCACGTCGGCCGCCACGACTGGGGCAGGGAGCGCCCTGGCACGCGTGCCAGACGGTTCGGACACGAATGCGAACAGCGTGGACTTCAAGGTTCAGCTCAGCACGGCGGGCGCGGCGAACGGGGGCGGGACGGGCGGCGGTGGCACGACCACGAAGAAGGTCCTGTTCGACCTGACGAAGGCCGAAGACGCCGGGAACGCCGACTGGCGCATTGACGGGGCGTACAGCGATTACGCGACTGCTCTGCGCGGCCTGGGCTACACGGTGAGCAGCATCACGGGCACGAGCATCACCTCGGCCAGCCTGTCGGGCGCGTCGGTGCTGGTCATTCCCGAGCCGCAGAACCCCTTCAGTGACGCCGAGCGCGCCGCGATCCAGACCTTCGTGCAGAACGGCGGTGGGGTGTTCATGATCACCGATCACCGCGTCAGCGACCGCAACAACAGCGGCTGGGACAGCCCGGAAGTCTTTAACGGCTGGGACGGCAGCACGCCGGCCAGCGTCAGCAGCACGTATCAGGCCAGCCTGAACAGTGACGTGATCTTCGGCCTGAACGCGTCGTTCAACTCCAGCTTCAGCGACCCGGTCCTCACGGCGACCCCCGTGACCACCCACCCGATCCTTAACGGCGTGAGCAGCGCCGGGGTGTACGTGGGGACCAGCGTGGACGTCCTGGCGGGCACGGCGCTGATGGGCACGGGCGGCAGGACGTACCTCGCGGTGAACAGCGTCGGGTCGGGCCGCGTGGCGATGTGGGGCGACAGCAGCACCTTCGGGGACAACACGTACTCGGACGGCAGCACCGGCACGTACAACAACTGGCCGAACCTCAGCAACGCCACGATGGGCAAGAACATCGTGCGCTGGCTGGCCAAGGACCTCTGACCTTCACCTGATCTTCACGTTCCTGACCGGAGGCCGCCTGTGGGCCTCCGGTCCTGTTTTGTGTGTCCAGGCGCGTGAAAAGATGACCCACATGATCTGGAGACCGCATGGGTGAAGGGCACGCCGAACTGTTCCTGCTGCTGGCCGGGGTGCTGCTGCTCGTCAGTCTGCTCATGAGCCGCATCGGGGGGCGGCTGGGCATTCCGGGCCTGCTGCTGTTCCTCGGGGTGGGGATGCTGGCCGGGTCCGACGGGCTGGGCATCCAGTTTCAGGACTACCGGCTGGCGCAGACGATCGGCACGGTGGCGCTGTGCTTCATCCTGTTCCAGGGGGGCCTGGACACCAACTGGACGCTCACGCGGCCCGTGGTGCGCCGCGGCCTGAGCCTGGCGACGCTGGGGGTGCTGGGCACGGCGGGCATCATGGCGGCGTTCACTCACTACGCGTTCGGCTTTCCGTGGCTGACGGCGTGGCTGCTGGGCGCGGTGGTCAGCAGCACGGACGCCAGCGCGGTGTTCAGTGTCCTCAAGGAACGGCAGCTGGGCCTGAAGGGCGACGTGGCGCCGCTGCTGGAGTTCGAGTCCGGCGGGAACGACCCGATGGCGGTCTTTCTCACGGTGGGCCTGCTGGAACTGATCGCGAATCCGGGTTTGGGCGTGCTGAGCATCGTGCCGCTCTTTCTCAAGCAGATGCTGCTGGGCGCGGTGTTCGGGGTGGTGATGGGCCGCGCGGCCCTGTGGATCCTGAACCGCCTGCAACTGCAGTTCGAGGGGCTGTACTCAGTGCTGTCGCTGGCGCTGGCCCTGACGATCTTCGCGGGCACGGCGGTCGCGGGCGGCAGCGGCTTCCTGGCGATCTACATCGCGGGCGTGATTCTGGGCAACGCGGACTTCATTCACAAGCGGTCCCTGATCGGCTTTCACGATGGGCTGTCGTGGCTGATGCAGGTGGCGATGTTCCTCACGCTGGGGCTGCTCGTCAACCCGCGCGAGCTGCTGCCCACGGCGGGCCTGGCGCTGGCGTGCGCGCTCGTGCTGGTGTTCCTGGCGCGGCCGGTCAGCGTGTACCTGGCGCTGGCCCGCGCGAGGATGCCGCTGAACGAGAAGAGCATGGTGGCGTGGGTGGGCCTGCGCGGCGCGGTGCCGATCGTCCTGGCGACCTTCCCGCTGCTGGCCGGGGTGCCGCAGGCGCAGACGCTGTTCAACATCGTGTTCTTCATCGTGCTGGTCAGCGTGCTGCTGCAGGGCACGACGCTGACGCTGGTGGCGCGGTTCCTGCACGTGCGCGAGGCCCTACCGGTCAGTACGACCTCGCCGATCACGTACACGCCCACCGGGCATGACCGCAACAACATGGTTGAACTGGAGGTCACGCCGGGCAGCGCGGCGGACGGGCAGCGGATCGTGGACCTGCGCCTGCCACCCGAGGCGCTGGTGATCCTGATCAACCGCGCCGGGGAGTACCTGATTCCGCGCGGCGCGACCGAACTGCGCGGCGGGGACAACGTCCTGGTCTTGGCCGGACCGGAGGAACTGCGGGAAGTGCAGCGCCGCCTGACCGTCCCGGCCAGCGCCTGAGCGCAGGGTTCGGAGGTCTTGAGGGTGTCCCTGACGTCCTGTGACAGCGGTGTTCAGGTGTGTTGAGGGGTTCCCTCAGCACGCCTGAAACGAGCGGAGCGAGAAGCTGTCAACACCAGCGGTTGGACGTGGAGTTGAGGGGCGTGCTGTTGGCCCCTCAACGGAACTGGACACCGCTGTGAGTCTGCGCGACTCTTCACTGAACGCCCAGGTAAGAGTTCCGGGAGGTGGCAGCCGGGAGAGTAGGCCATGACGGCGCAGGCTTCCTCTCTGCAGCGGCGCGGCGCGCTGCTCGGGCTGGGCCTGCTGCTGGCGCTGTACCTGCTGCACCTGCTGCACCTGCTGGGGTGGTCGGCGGCCGGACCGGCGTACGTGACGCTGTTCCTGGGTGGGGCGCTTCTGACCTCCTGGCTGGCGCGGTTTACGGTCACACCGGGAGCGTGGCGCTGGATGGCGCTGGGGGTGGCGCTGTGGGGGGCGGGGCAGGGCGTGTATACGCTGGTCGCCCCGCTGACCGGGCAGGTCAGCCTGGCGGACGCGTTCTTCCTGGCGCTGCCGGTGTGCTTCCTGATGGGTTTCCGGGAGTTCGAGCGGCACTGGCCGACCCTGACCAGCCGCGCCGCGCAGCTGGACGTGGCGGCGCTGGTCATGGCGCTGGGTGCGTTCGCGTGGTTCGGGCTGATGGCGCAGCAGGTGGTGCAGACGGAGACGGGGCTGTTCAGCCGCGTGGTGGTGACCCTGTACCCGCTGTCGGACCTGCTGCTGCTGACGCTGCTGCTGGCGCAGGCGTGGCGCGGTCCGGTGGGGTCACCCCGGGGATTACAGGTGCTGGCGGGCGCGATGCTGTGCATGGTGGCGGCCGATCTGGGGTACCTGTACCTGACGGCGCACGGGGCGTACAGCGGCGCTGACTGGCCGGACGCGCTGTGGCCGGTGACGGCGCTGCTGCTGCCGGTGGCGGCGCTGCGGGCCACCCGGCATGACCGGCAGGCGCCGCGCGACCTGCCGCGCTGGGTGCGGGCCGTCTCGCCGTACGCGGCGCTGCTGGGGACGTTCCTGCTGGTGGGGACGCTGGCGTCGGGTGTGCGGGAGGTGGGGGTGGTGGCGGCGGCGTTCGTGGTGGCCCTGCTGGTCGCGGCGCGGCAGACGCTGGCGCTGCTGGACCTGGAGCGGCAGGGCGTGGACCTGCAGCGCAGTCAGGCGCTGCTGATGTTCCAGGCCGAGCATGACGCGCTGACGGGGCTGGGCAACCGCGCGAAGTTGCAGCGTCTGCTGGCCGAGGCTCTCGCGCCGCGCGGACCGGGCCGGCCGGTGGGGCTGGTCATGATGGACCTGGATGACTTCCGGTATGTGAACGACGCGCTGGGGCACCGGGCCGGGGACGAGTTCCTGAAGGAGTCGGCGCGGCGCGTGCAGCAGGTGGCCGGGGCGCACAGCGCCGGGGCGGTCGCGTGCCGGCTGGGTGCCGATGAGTTCGTGGTGCTTGTGCCGGAGGCGGCGCCGGACGGCCTGCTGCGGCTGGGCGAGGCGCTGCGTGCCGCGCTGAGCGAACCGGTGCTGCTGGATGGTCAGCGGATGCGGCTCACGGCGTCGCTGGGCGCGGCGCTGGGGTCACCTGGGCTGCTGGGTGCGGACCTGCTGCGGTGGGCGGATCTGGCCCTGGCGGACGCCCGGCGCGGCGGGCGCGACGCGGTGCACCTGTTCGACCCGCAGCAGGACGACGCGGCGGCGGCGCGGCGCGTGCTGGTGGAGACGCGGCTGCGCGGCGCGCTGGAACGCGGCGAGTTGCGCCTGCACTACCAGCCGCAGCAGGAACGCAGCGGCGCGGTGCGGCACTTCGAGGCGCTGCTGCGCTGGCAGGACGCCCTGCTGGGTCAGGTGTCCCCGGCGGAGTTCGTGCCCGTGGCGGAAACGGCGGGGCTGATCACGGAACTGGACCTGTGGGTGCTGAATGAGGCGTGCCAGCAGTTGCGGGCGTGGCGGACCGTGCACCCGACGTGGCAGGTGGCGGTGAACATCAGTCCGCCGCTGCTGCTGCGCCGGGATTTCGTGCCGCGCCTGCGGGACCTGCTGGCGGAGACCGGGGTCGCGGTCGGCTCGCTGGAACTCGAGGTCACCGAGCGGCTGCTGATCGAACATGAGGACCAGACCCGCGAGACGCTGCGTGCCCTGCTGGACCTGGGGATCGGGGTGGCACTGGATGACTTCGGGGTGGGTCAGTCGTCCCTGTCGTCTCTGCTGCACCTGCCGATCACGACCCTGAAGATCGACCGGGCGTTCGTGCGGCCCCTGGACGCCGAGGACGCCGTGGAGGCGCAGGCGGCGTTCAAGATCGTGCAGGCGATCGTGGCGCTGGCCCGCAGCCTGCACCTGCGCGTGGTGGCCGAGGGGGTCGAGACGGGCGAGCAGGCGGCGGCCGTCTGGCGGCTGGGGCTGGACGCCGTGCAGGGCTACTGGACGGGCCGCCCGGTGCCGCCCGAGGCGCTGGTGCGCCCGGCTGGGCTGCCCGCGCCGCTGGACGATCCACCGGCCGATACCCGTGACCTGAACTGACCCGCCGGGCAAGTCCGGGGGCGGGGTTCCGGGCCGGACGGGCGCACCAGCTGGGCGGCGGGGGTGCGGGGATCGTCTGACCTGCAAAGACACGCCCCCGGTGCGCGGGGTAGGGGGGTGTTACCGTGAGGTCATGACCAGCACCGCCGAACCCACCACGCCCACCCGCGACACGGCCCTGTTTGACCTGATCGCCCAGGAGGCCGAGCGGCAGCGCCACGGCCTGGAACTGATCGCCTCCGAGAACTTCACGTCCGCGGCGGTGCGCGAGGCGCAGGGCAGCATCGTGACGAACAAGTACGCGGAAGGCTACCCCGGCAAGCGCTGGTACGGCGGGTGCGAGGTCGTGGACCGTATCGAGCAGCTGGCCATCGACCGCCTCAAGGAACTGTTCGGCGCGGCGTGGGCGAACGTGCAGCCGCACTCGGGCAGCAGCGCGAACCTCGCGGTGTACAACGCGCTGATCGAGCCGGGGTCCGTGGTGCTGGGCATGGACCTCAGCCACGGCGGGCACCTGACGCACGGGAACCCCGTGAACTTCTCCGGACTGCGCTACCAGATCGTCGGCTACAAGGTGAACCCCGAAACCGAACTGATCGACATGGAGGAAGTCCGCCGCCTGGCGCACGAACACAAGCCGAAGATGATCATCGCGGGCGCGAGCGCCTACAGCCGCACCATCGACTTCGCGGCGTTCCGCGAGATCGCCGACGAGGTGGGCGCGATCCTGTTCGCGGACATCGCGCACATCGCAGGGCTGATCGCAGCGGGCGTGCACCCGAACGCGCTGCCGCACGCGCACGTGGTGGCCAGCACCACCCACAAGACCCTGCGCGGGCCGCGCGGCGGGATCATCCTGAGTAACGACCCCGAGATCGGCGCGAAGATCGACCGCGCCGTGTTCCCTGGCTACCAGGGCGGGCCCCTGGAACACGTGATCGCCGCCAAGGCGGTGGCCTTCGGCGAGTGCCTGACCGACGACTTCAAGGCGTACGCCGCGCAGATCATCCGCAACGCCCAGGCGCTCGCGCAGGCCTTCCAGGACAAGGGCTACCGCGTGGTGTCCGGCGGAACCGACAACCACCTGTTCGTGCTCGACCTGCGTCCCCAGGGCCTGAACGGCACCAAGGCCACGAAACTGCTCGACGCGAACCACATCACGATCAGCAAGAGCACCCTGCCGTACGACACCGAGAAGATCCTGCACGGCGGCGGCATCCGCATCGGCACCCCCGCCATCACCACGCGCGGCATGGTCGAGCGCGACATGCAGACGGTGGCGGACCTGATCGACCGCGCCCTGAAAGGCGAGGACGTCAAGGCCGAGGTGCACGCCTTCGCGGGTGGCTTCCCGATTCCCTGAACACGGCGTTCAACAGGGGAGTGCGGCCCGGACGCCCACTCCCCTTTCCTGGACGCCTCGTTCTGCCCAGAGCAGATCAATCGGCCATTCTTGCCTCAGGGCAGACTGGCAGGGTACTGTGACCCATGCCGCCCCTCCCCGGTGAACCCACCCGCGTCCTCCAGGCCTACGCCGACGCCGTCCACGCCCGCGACACCGAAGCCCTGCTCGCCCTGTACCACCCCCACGTCACCGTGTACGACATGTGGGAACACTGGCAGTACGACGGCCAGCAGGCGTGGCGCGGCATGGTCGAGGGCTGGTTCGCCAGCCTCGGCGACGAACGGGTGCAGGTCACCTTCGACGATGTCCGCAGCACCGTCACGCCGGGGATGGCCCTCGTGCACGCCTTCGTCACCTACGCGGGCCTCAGCGCCAGCGGCGAACGCCTGCGCGCCATGAACAACCGCCTGAGCCTCACCCTCACCCGTAGCGGCGACGGCTGGCTGATCCTCCACGAACACAGCAGCGCCCCCGCCGAATTCGGCAGCGGCAAGGTCAACCTCCACCGACCAGCGTAGACCGGCCCAGCAGAAAGGCCGCGCCTCTCCCCTGCCTGGGGCGGCGCGGCCAAAGGGTCTGGGTCTCAGCGGGGCAGGACCGAGGTGCCCATGAGGTGCTGGTCGATGGCGCGGGCGGCCTGGCGGCCCTCGCGGATGGCCCACACGACGAGGCTCTGGCCGCGGCGCATGTCCCCGGCGGCGAACACGCCCTGCACGTTGGTGCGGTAGCCGCCCTCGTCGGTGTGGGCGTGGGCGTTGCCGCGGGCGTCCTTCTGAATGCCGAAGGCGTCGATGACGGTGCCGACGGGGCTGACGAAGCCCATGGCGAGCAGGACGAGGTCGGCCTTGTGGATCTCCTCGCTGCCGGGGATTTCGGTCAGCTGGCCGCCTTTGAATTCCATGCGGACGGTCTTGACGCCGGTGACCTTGCCGCCCTTGCCGATGAATTCCTTGGTGGCGATGGCGAATTCACGGGTGGCGCCTTCCTCGTGGCTGGTGCTGGTGCGGAGTTTCATGGGCCAGTAGGGCCACACGAGGGGTTTGTTCTCCTGTTCGGGCGGCTGGGGCATCACCTCGAACTGGGTGACGCTAGCGGCGCCGTGGCGGTTGCTGGTGCCGACGCAGTCGCTGCCGGTGTCGCCGCCGCCGATCACGATGACGTGCTTCCCGTCGGCGCGCAGCTGCTTCTTCAGTTTGTCGCCGGCGTTCACGCGGTTCTGCTGCGGCAGGAATTCCATGGCGAAGTGAATGCCGTCCAGGTCGCGGCCGGGCGCCGGAAGGTCGCGGGGTTGTTCGGCGCCGCCCGCGAGGAGCACGGCGTCGAATTCGGCGTTCAGTTCGTCGGGTGTGACGGTCTTCTTGCTGAGGTTCGTGACCCGGCTGGCGTCGGGCCATGCGCCCACCAGGGTGCCGGTGCGGAAGGTGACGCCCTCGGCCTGCATCTGTTCGACGCGGCGGTCGATGTGGTGCTTGTCCATCTTGAAGTCGGGGATGCCGTAGCGCATCAGGCCGCCCACGCGGTCGTTCTTCTCGAACACGGTCACGTCGTGCCCGGCGCGGGCGAGCTGCTGCGCGGCAGCCAGTCCGGCGGGGCCGGAACCGATCACGGCGACTTTCTTGCCGGTCTTCACGGCGGGGGGTTGCGGCGTGACCCAGCCTTCCTGCCAGCCGCGTTCGATGATGCTCAGCTCGATGCTCTTGATACCGACCGCGTCGCCGTTGATGTTCAGGGTGCAGGCGGCCTCGCAGGGGGCGGGGCAGATGCGGCCCGTGAATTCCGGGAAGTTGTTCGTGGAGTGCAAGGTGTCCAGCGCGCTGCGCCAGTCGTCCTGGTACACGAGGTTGTTGAAGTCCGGGATGATGTTCCCGACGGGGCAGCCGTTGTTGCAGAACGGGATGCCGCAGTCCATGCAGCGGGTCGCCTGGAGGCGGGCGGCGTCCGGGGCGAGGGGCAGCAGGAATTCGTGGTAGTGCTTGAGGCGCGCGTCGACCGGGGCGTACTGGTCCTTGATGCGCGGCTGGTCGAGGAAGCCGGTGATCTTGCTCATGCGTGCTCCGGTGGGGGAACAGCGCCCGCCGCCTGGGTTGGGCGGGCGCTGGGAGGGGGCTTCGACGGGACTCATCCGATTCCACACCATGTCAGAAGGGCGCTGCCATGCTGTTCCATCTCCTGAGTCCCGTCCAGACTCGTACTCGCATCCGCTCGGCTCCGTTCAGCACGTCACTGAACGGAGCGGAGTGTTACTTGGTGAGCGTGCCCTGCGCCGCGACGGGGTTGCCGGGCTGCGCGGTCTGCATGCTGGTCGTGTCGGCGGCCTGGACGGTTCCGGCCTGGGCGCGTTCGCGCAGGGCGCGCTGGTACTCCTTCGGGAAGACCTTGACGAAGCGCTTCAGGGTCGCCTCCCAGTCGTCCAGCAGTTCGGAGGCGCGCTGCGAGCCGGTCCACTTGTGGTGGCTTTCGAGCAGGCGGCGCAGGTGCGCCTCGTCGCTGTCACCGAAGTGCAGGGCACCCTCGGTCTGGGCGAGCTGCTGGTCCTCGGGCAGCAGGGGGTGCAGGTCCACCATGCTGGTATTGCAGCGCTTGGCGAAGCTGCCGTCCACGTCGTACACGTACGCGACGCCGCCGCTCATGCCCGCCGCGAAGTTCCGGCCGGTCTGGCCGAGCACGACGACGGTCCCGCCGGTCATGTATTCGCAGCCGTGGTCGCCGGTGCCTTCCACGACGGCCTCCGCGCCGCTGAGGCGCACGGCGAAGCGTTCGCCCGCCACGCCCCGGAAGAACGCCTCGCCGCTGGTCGCGCCGTACAGGACGGTGTTCCCGACGATGATGTTCTCCTCGGCCTTCCCGCGGAATTCGATGCTGGGGCGCACGGCCACGCGGCCGCCGGAGAGGCCCTTGCCGGTGTAGTCGTTCGCGTCGCCGATCAGGTACAGGGTGATGCCGGGGGCGAGGAACGCGCCGAAACTCTGCCCGCCCGTGCCTTCCATCTGGATGAACACCGTGTTGTCGGGCAGCCCCTCAGGGCGCACGCGGGTCAGCTCGCCGGACAGCATCGCGCCGACGGTGCGGTTGACGTTACGGACATCCTGCAGGAAGTGCACCTTCTCGCCCTTCTCGAAGGCGGGGCGGCACTTCTCGATCAGCTGGAGGTCGAGTGCGCCGCTCAGGCCGTGGTCCTGGGTGTGGAGGTGGCGCACGCCGACTTCCTCGGGGACCTCGGGGCGGTAGAAGACGCGGCTGAAGTCCAGGCCCTGCGCCTTCCAGTGCTCGATGCCCTTTTTCGTGTCGAGCAGGTCGGCGCGGCCGATCAGGTCGTCGAAGGAGCGGATGCCCAGGCTGGCCATGATGGCGCGGACTTCCTCGGCGATGAAGAAGAAGAAGTTGATGACGTGCTCGGGTTTGCCCTGGAAGCGGGCGCGCAGCACCGGGTCCTGCGTGGCGACACCGACGGGGCAGGTGTTCAGGTGGCACTTGCGCATCATGATGCAGCCCTGCGCGACCAGCGGCGCGGTGGCGAAACCGAACTCGTCGGCACCCAGCAGCGCGGCGATCACGACGTCACGGCCGGTCTTGAGCTGCCCGTCGGTCTGCACGCGCACGCGGTCCCGCAGGCGGTTCAGGACGAGCGTCTGCTGCGTCTCCGCGAGGCCCAGTTCCCACGGCGACCCGGCGTGCTTGATGGAGCTCCAGGGGCTGGCCCCGGTGCCGCCGTCGTGCCCGGCGATCACGATGTGGTCGGCCTTGGCCTTCGCGACCCCGGCGGCGATGGTGCCGACGCCGACCTCGGAGACGAGTTTCACGCTGATGTCCGCGCGGGGGTTCACGTTCTTCAGGTCGTGGATCAGCTGCGCGAGGTCCTCGATGGAGTAGATGTCGTGGTGCGGGGGCGGGCTGATCAGGCCCACGCCGGGGACGCTGTGGCGCAGGAAGCCGATGTACTCGCTGACCTTCCCGCCGGGCAGCTGGCCGCCCTCACCGGGCTTGGCGCCCTGGGCCATCTTGATCTGGATCTGGTCGGCGCTCGTCAGGTAGTTCGTGGTGACGCCGAAGCGGCCCGAGGCGACCTGCTTGATCTTGCTGCGCAGGCTGTCGCCGGGTTCCAGCGGGTAGTCGACCTCCACCCGGCTCTCGCCGAGGATGCTGGCGAGGGTGTGGCCCTCACCGATGGTCTCGCCGCGCATCTCGCGTTCGTAGCGGGCGGGGTCCTCGCCGCCCTCGCCGGTGTTGCTCTTGCCGCCGATGCGGTTCATGGCGACGGCCAGGGTGGTGTGCGCCTCGGTGCTGATCGAGCCGAGGCTCATGGCGCCCGTGGCGAAGCGTTTGACGATCTCGCTGGCGGCTTCGACTTCTTCCAGCGGGACGGGGGTCACGCCGTCGGTGCGGAATTCGAACAGGCCGCGCAGGGTCATGTGGCGCTTGCTCTGGTCGTTGATGATCCGGGCGTACTCCTCGAACGTGGCGTAGTTGCCGCTGCGCACCGAGTGCTGCAGCTTGGCGATCGAGTCCGGCGTCCACATGTGCTCCTCGCCGCGCACGCGCCACGCGTACTCGCCGCCCGCGTCGAGGTTCTGGGCCAGCACGGGGTCGTCGCTGAAGGCCGCGCGGTGGTTGCGCAGGGCTTCTTCCGCCACCTCGAAGATGCCGATGCCGCCGACCTGGGTGGGGGTGCCGTAGAAGTACTTCTGCACGAAGTCGGTCTTCAGGCCGACCGCCTCGAACAGCTGCGCGCCGCAGTAGCTCATGTACGTGCTGACGCCCATCTTCGACATGATCTTGCTCAGGCCCTTGCCGATCGCCTTGATGTAGTTGTAGATGGCCTTGTGCGCGTCGATGCCGTTCAGGGCGGGCATGCCGGGCACGTCGGTGTGCAGGTTGATCAGCGTTTCCAGCGCGAGGTAAGGGTGGATGGCCTCCGCGCCGTACCCGGCGAGCGCGGCGAAGTGATGGACCTCGCGGGCGTCGCCGGTCTCGACGACCAGACCGACCTTCATGCGCAGCCCCGCCTTCACGAGGTGGTGGTGGATGCTGCTCAGGGCTAGCAGGCTGGGAATCGCGACGCGCTCGCGGTCCACGCGGCGGTCACTGATAACGATGACGTTGTGCCCGCTCTCGATGGCGTCCACCGCCCAGGCGTTGATGGTCGCCAGTTTGGCTTCCACGCCGCGCGCGCCCCACTCGGCGGGGTAGGTGATGTCGAGGTCGTATGCCTTGAACTTCCCGCGGGTGTGTTCCTCGATGTTGCGCACGCGGGCCATGTCGTCGAAGTCCAGGATGGGCTGCTCGACTTCCAGGCGCAGCTGCGGGTTCACGGCGTTGATGTCCAGCAGGTTCGGGCGCGGCCCCACGAACGACACGAGGCTCATGACGACCGACTCGCGGATCGGGTCGATGGGCGGGTTCGTGACCTGCGCGAACAGCTGCCGGAAGTAGTTGAACAGCGGCTTGTTCTTGCCGGACAGCACGGCCAGCGGGCTGTCGTTGCCCATGCTGCCGATGCCTTCCTCGCCGGTCAGGGCCATGGGGCCCATCAGGAACTTCAGGTCCTCCTGGGTGTACCCGAAGGCCTGCTGGCGGTCCAGCAGCGACTCGCGGAACTGCCCGACCGTGCCGGTCTCCTCGCTGTCGTCCAGGCGGAAACGGGTGTTCTCCACCCACTGCGCGTAGGGCTTGGCGGACGCGAACTGGTTTTTCAGTTCGTCGTCCTCGATGATGCGGCCCTGCTCGAAGTCGATCAGGAACATGCGGCCCGGTTGCAGGCGCCACTTCTTGACGATCTTGCTCTCGGGGACGGGCAGCACGCCGGACTCGGATGCCAGGATGACCAGGTCGTCGCGGGTCTGCACGTAGCGGGCGGGGCGCAGGCCGTTGCGGTCCAGCGTCGCGCCGACCTGACGGCCGTCGGTGAAGACCATCGCGGCCGGGCCGTCCCAGGGTTCCATCATGCTGGCGTGGTACTCGTAGAACGCGCGGCGGCGGGGGTCGAGGTGCTCGTTCTGCTCCCAGGCCTCGGGGATCATCATCATGGCGGCGTGCGCCATGGGGTACCCGGCCAGGGTCAGGAGTTCCAGCGCGTTGTCGAAGGTGGCGGTGTCGCTCTCGCCCTCGAAGGAGATCGGGTAGAGCTTCTTCAGGTCGTCGCCCAGCACGGGGCTCTGCATGATGCCCTCGCGGGCGCGCATCCAGTTGAAGTTCCCCTTGACGGTGTTGATCTCGCCGTTGTGCGCGACCATGCGGTACGGGTGCGCCAGCGGCCACTCGGGGAAGGTGTTCGTGCTGAAGCGCTGGTGGACCAGGGCCAGGGCGGACACGACGCGTTCGTCCTGCAGGTCGAGGTAGTACTCGCCGACCTGCGTGGCGAGCAGCAGGCCCTTGTAGATGACCGTGCGGCACGACATGCTGGGCACGTAGTACTCGGCGCCGTGCGTGAAGTTCAGCGCGCGGATGGCGTTGCTGGCCCGGCGGCGGATGACGTACAGCTTGCGTTCCAGCGCGTCGGGGACCAGCGTGTCGGGCCCCGCACCGATGAACACCTGCCGGATGACGGGTTCCTTCTCGCGCACGGCGGGGCTCATGGGCATCTCGCGGTTGACCGGCACGTCGCGCCAGCCGATCACGACCTGCCCTTCCGCCACGATGGCGCGTTCGAGCTCCTGCTCGCAGGCGCGGCGCGACGCGATCTCCTTGGGCAGGAAGATCATGCCGACGCCGTAGTCGCCCAGCGGCGGCAGGGTCACGCCCTGAGCGGCGAACTCGGCGCGGTAGAACTCGTCGGGAATCTGGATCAGGATGCCCGCGCCGTCGCCCATCAGGGGGTCGGCGCCGACCGCGCCGCGGTGGTCGAGGTTCTCGAGGATCTTCAGGCCCTGCTGGACGATCGCGTGGTTCTTGCGGCCCTTGATATGGGCGACGAAGCCCACGCCGCAGGCGTCGTGCTCGGCTCCGCTGTACAGGCCCCTTTCACGGGCGAGGTTCAGTTCCGCGCCGCTCGCGGGGGTTCCAGGGGTGTGCGGCGCCTCAGCCGGCGTCACCCGGTTGTCTGTTCTGTTCATGTTGACGCTCCCATCTCGCTCGTGACTCGCATCCGCCTGCGGGGTGCAGGCTGCTGAGATCACGATACAGACGGGCGCATGTCTATGCAGGGTCGTTGTTTATAACGGGTTCAAAGGTGCGGCACATCATTGTTTGATCAAAATGCAGCGTTGAGCAGAAAATCGGCAACGAACACTCCCTGATCGCGTCATCTGCGCAACGCCCCCGGCGCACCCGGGCAGATTGGCCGCACACTCCGGCAACCCCACCCTCTGTGCGTCCAGACCTCTGGAAGCGGTGCCATACACATTCCGATGCGCCGCGCAAGCCCCCGGCGGTCAGGGCGGGGACAGCTGCAACAGCGTCACTTCCGGCTCGCACAGGTTCCGCACCGGCAGCCCGCTCAGGCCCAGGCCCCGGCTCACGTACGCGGGGGTGTCGTGCGCGCCGGTCACCCAGCCCATCGCGTACCGCTGCCCGAACGCACTGGGGACCATCGGCGCGCCCAGCAGCGGCAGCCGCACCTGCCCGCCGTGCGTGTGCCCGCACAGCACCAGCCCCACCGGGCGCGGCAGCGCGGGCAGCAGGTCCGGGTTGTGCGTGACCAGCAGCGTTGCCCGCGCGCCCGCACCCGCCAGCGCCGCCGCCGCGTCCGGCTTCCCGAACCACAGGTCGTCCGTACCACCCACCCACACGTCGTCCCGCAGCGGTCGCCCCTCGTCCCGCAGGACCGTCACGCCCGCCCCCGCCAGTTCCTGTGCGAAGCGCTCGCGCCGAGCCATCCAGTCCGGGCGCGCCGGTCCGTAGTGGCGCGCGCCGTACCGCCCGAAACTGCCGTAGTCATGGTTGCCCCACACCGAGAACGTCCCCAGTGGCGCCCGCAGCCGCGCCAGCTGCCGCAGCAGACCCGGCGGCACCGCGTCCAGGCGGGCGTCCAGCAGGTCCCCACCCAGCAGGATCACGTCGGCCCGCAGGTCGTTCGTGGCTTCCACCCACGCGCCCACGCTGCCGTCCCCGATGAACAGCCCGTAATGCAGGTCCGTCAGGAACGCGGCGCGCAGCGGCGCACGCAGACCCGGCAGGGCGCGGGTGTGGCGGGTCACACCGAAGCGGTACCCCTGCGCCACGCCCACCCCACCGCCCAGCGCCAGGGCGCCGCCCCCACCCAGCAGGGACCGCAGGACCGCGCGCCTCGTGACCATGCCCCGCACCCTACACCGCCGCCCCCACGGCCGGTCATCCACCGGAAGGTGCAGGCGCTAGACTGCCCCTCATGACGGTGCCGCATTCCCTGCTTGTGATCGACGTTCTGGACGAGGACGCGGGCCTCGCTGACGTGGAGGACAGCGGGGGCCGCACGTACCAGCTGCCCGCCGAGTGGCTGCCCGGCGCGGCCGACGGCGCCGGGTACCGCGTTGCCGTGCAGAGAGGCGCCGTGACCTTCACGCCCGACCCCGACGCGCCCCGGCAGCTGCGGGAACGCAGCAAGCAGACCCTGCTGGACTTCAGCGACGAACACGACGGCGAGCACGACGAGGACGCCGGAGGCCGCGCTTGACCCGCCAGGTCCTGATCATCCCGGACCTGCACGGCCGCGCGGACCTGCTGCGCGCCGCCCTGCACCAGTACCCGGACGCGCACTACCTGTCGCTGGGCGACGCTATCGACCGCGGGCCGCGTTCCATGCCGGTCGTGGAGAGCCTGATGGACCTGCACCGCGCCGGGCGCGCCACGCTGCTGATGGGCAACCACGAGCGCATGATGCAAGAAGGCGTGAAGTACTACCGCCAGTACCTCGGCACGCATGACCTGGGCGACTACCGCCGCGCCATGGAGGGCTTCCAGTGGTGGATGCGCGCCGGGGGTGAGACGGTCCGTACCGAGCTGGGCAGCCTGACCCTGGAGAAGTTCCCCCCGCTGCTCGAGGAGTACCTGGGCGTCCTGCGCCGGGTCGTGTACGTCACGGCGGACGGCGAGATCCACGATCAGCCGCCCGCGCATCCCAGCGTGCTCGTGTCGCACGCCGCGCCGCCCGTGCGGCACCCCCAGCACCCCAACCCGCTGTCCGCGGCGCTGTGGCTGCGGCCTTTCGAGGGGCCCTTCCCCCTTCCGGAGGGCGTCACGTACTCGGTGCACGGGCACACGCCCGTCCCGATCCCTTGCCGCCTGGGCCGCCACGTGTACCTGGATCTGGGCGCGTACGACACGGGCCGCCTGGCGATCGCGGAGGTCAACGTGCATGGCCTGCCGAACGTCACGGTGCTGTGCGGCCGCGGCGAACCCGCGCGGGGCCGCAAGTACGCCCGCTTCGGCGAGCCGGTCCCGGTGACCCCGGTGGACCTGCCCGGCGCTCCACCCCGGTAAACCCCGCCCGGCTGAGCCCCGGCCCTCAGCGGGGCGGCGCTCAACCCAGGGTCTTCAGGTCGTCCTGCCGGTCCGACAGCCACTGCGGAGGTCCGTCGCGGACGATGACGTCCTCCTCCAGCCCGATGAACCCGTGCCCGGGCACCAGAACGCCCAGTTCCAGGGTGTACACCTCGTCCAGGCGCACGGGTCCCTCGACGGTCTGCCCGTAGCGGGGCCAGCGGGGGCCCAGGAGGGTGCCGCCGTCGTGCGTGGCGCGGCCCAGCCCGTGCCCGAGCGCGTGCTGGTATTCGGGGTACCCGGCGGCGACCAGGGCGGCGCGCGCGGCGGCGTCCACCGCGTGGCCGGGCGTGCCGGGGCGCAGGGCGTCCGCGCCCGCCTGGATGGCCTGCCAGCACGCGCGGAAGGCGGCCTGCACCTCCCCGGGTACCGGGGTGCCGTCGGGCAGGCGGTACACCCGCTGGATGTCCGAGCAGTACCCGTGTCCCAGGCGCACGCCGTAGTCGATGTGCAGCAGCGCACCGGGGCGCAGGGCGTGGTCGCCGGGCGGCGCGTGCGAGGGTCGGCTGTCCGGGCCGATGTGCACGTTCGGGCAGGCGTCCCAGCCCCAGGAGGGCTCGGCGCCGTCGCGGCGGCACAGGCCGTGCAGGAACGCGGCGACGTCCCGTTCCGTCCAGCCGGGGCGGGCGGCGGCCGCCATCTCGCGCAGGTGCGCCTCGGCGAGTTGCACGGCCTCGCGGATCGCGGCGTGTTCCGCCGGGGTCTTGACCGACCGGAGCTGCCCCAGCAGCGGCGCGGCGCTGTCCCACTCCAGCGTGGGCAGGTCCGCAGCGGTAGCCAGCCAGCCGCGCACCCGGCGTTCCAGGCCCGCCGTCAGGCCGTCGCACAGCGGGTCGTCCTCGCTGATGTTCAGCAGCACGCGCCGCGCGCCCAGCCGCGTCACCTCGGCGCGCAGCAGGGCGCGCAGGTCGGCGTCGTAGCCGTGCACGGTCCAGCCGGGCGGCACGGCGTCCGCGTCGAAGCGGCCCACGATCGCCACGGCCTCGCTGCGGGTCAGCAGGAAGAGGCTGTCCCAGGTGACGTCCACGCCCGCCACGAGCGTCAGGGCGGGTTCCGGGCGCACGCCGGACTCGCGCGCGGCGATCAGCCAGACCTCGCCGTCCCGGAGCAGGGCCTGTGCCTGACGCCGCTTGCCGTCCCGGAGCGCGTCGGTTGCCGTGTTGGGTGCCATACGGCAGGATAGAGGGTCAGCCGCGCCCGCCGGTCAGGGCCGCCTGCGCCTGCGCGAGGGCTTCGGGGGTGTCGACGTCCAGCAGGGAGCGGGCGGGGAACGTCAGGGTGACGGCCTGCGCGGCGTGCGCGCGGATCAGGTGGCGGGGGCCGTGGTCGGCGTCCGGGGCGTCCCGCACGCTTCCGAGCAGGTCCGCGCGGAACAGGTGCGGCGGTGCGCGGACCGGGTCGTCGCCGGGGTCGGCGTACGCGGCCAGCACGACCGGCGCGCCCGTCTCGCGGAACGCGGCGATCAGCGCGGCGTGCTGCGCGCCGCTCAGGAGGGGCATGTCGGCCAGCGCGAAGTTCACGGCGGCCAGTTCGGAGGGCAGCGCGCCGACGGCCACCCGGAAGGAGCCGGCCAGGCCGCGCGCCGGGTCCGGGTTCACCGCGAACGCGAACGGCAGCCCCCGCAGAGCCTCGCGGATGCCGTTCCCCACGTCGCCCGGGGGAATCACGGCCAGCAGAGCGTCGTGCCCGCCGTCCGCGAGGGCCCGCGCCGCGTGCCACACCAGCGGGCGACCATCCAGCGGCTCGAGCTGCTTGGGGCGGCCCATGCGGGTGCTGCGTCCGGCGGCGAGCAGCACGCCCGCGACCGGGCCGGAGGAGGCTGGGGTCATGCGGTCATGCTAGGCCAATCTTTCTTCAACCCGCCGCGGCCTACACTGGACCCTGTCCACCCGTTCATTCAGGCCCGCCCCGGCGCGGGTGTTTTCCGGAGGTCCCGCATGAAACTCAGTTACTCAGGTCAGGAGAAGGTGCAGGCTCCCCCCGCCGCCGTGTGGGCGTTCGTGCAGGACCCCGAGCGGGTGGCGCGCTGCCTGCCCGACGTGCAGGAGGTCGTCGTGCACGACCAGACGCACATGGACGCCACCGTGCAGGTGGGGGTCGGCATGGTCCGCGGGAAGTTCAAGTTCAAGATCGAGGTGCAGCCCGACGAGGCACAGAACCGCGTGAACGTGAAGGTGCAGGGCGGCGGGCTGGGCAGCGTCGTGGACCTTCTGGCGGGTGCGAACGTGCTGGACAACGGGGACGGCACCACCACGCTGGACTGGACCGGGGACGCCACCATGCGCGGCCCGGTCGCCACGGTCGGCGGGCGTCTGCTGGACGCGCAGGCGCAGAAACTCATCTCGAAGACCTTCGAGAACATGAGCGCGCACGTCGGCGCGTCCGCCGGGACGATCGCCTAGCCGCCGCGCCGTGCGCCCGGCGGGCCGCCGGTAACCGTCAGGGTCCGGCGGGCCCGCTGCTGGGCAACGCCAGCGGCGCGCGGATCGGCACGGCCGTCACCTCGCCGTGCGGGGAGACGGCCAGCACCTCGGCCTCCGCCAGTGACCAGATGGCGCGGTGCACGCTCATCTCGCTGGCCGGGTCCCCGCCGGGTGCCAGCCGGTCGAGCAGCGCAGTGTACCGGACCTGACCGGTGGTGCCGCCTGCCCAGGGCGTGACGTCCAGCACCGCGCGCAGCACCTGCCGCTGGGCGGGCGTCTGCGCCCGGGACAGCAGGGTACGTTTCGCCTCCTCCTGCCGCAGCCGCGCCTCGCGGGCCTCGCGGCGCTGGGCGAGCAGGGCCAGGACTTCCGGGTCGCGGGGCGGACCGCCGGGACGCTCGGTAATCAGGCGTTCCAGGCGTTCGTCGGCGCGCTGCGCGGCGCGGTCGCGCAGGTCGCGGGCGCGGCTGCGCAGGCCGGACGTGGCGTCCTGCACCGGCTCTCTCAGGGCCTGGGCGGTGCGGCGCGCCACGTGCGTGGCGTCCGCGACGGGATCGGGTGCCGGGTCGGCCAGGGCGCGGCCCAGGCGGATCAGGGTGTTCAGGGTGCGGGTGCGGCGCTCACTCATGGGTGCTCCGTGTCGCCCCGGTGGGGGCGGGGGTCAGCTTAACGGGCGGGGCTGGGCGGGCACGTCCGCCGAAAGGTGCGGTGAAGACCGGCCGGGCCCTCATGGCCGGCAGGGACGCCCGTTCCCCTGTACGGTGCGGCGTCCCTGCCGGTTGCACCCCGCGGCCTCTGCACCCAGGGGGACGGCAGAGCGAGCACCTGACAGCGGTTTCCAGTTTCATTGAGGGGCCACCAGCACGCCCCTCCCTTCCACGTTCACCCGCTGGTGTTGACGGCTTCTCTCTCCGCTCGTTTCAGGTGTCCTGAGGGAACCCCTCAACACATCTGAACACCGCTGTGAGAAAGGCAGCGACGTGAAGCACTGGGGCCGGCGGCAGGTCCCAGGGTAAGCCTGAACACCGCTGTCAGTCGGCCGATTCGGCGACCGGGGCGGCGTCGGTGGGGGCGAGAGTCGCGGCGCGTCCGGTCCACAGCGCGCCCACCCCCAGGCTGGCCAGGCTGACGGCCAGCGTGGCGATCCACAGCAGCCCGGGCCCGGTCGGGTCGAGCAGCGCCGTGAGGATCACGAGGGGCGTGGCGATCACGCCGTGCGCCACGACGGGCAGCAGGCGGCTCTGGCCGGTGCGGCGCGCCTGCGCGAACCGCAGGCCGAAGTGCAGGCCGGAGGTCAGGGCGATCAGGGTGCACAGCAGCAGCGTGGGGATCATGCCCTCACGGTAGTCAGGGCGCTCTCACGGGGGCGTCACGCCCGCGGGGCGCCCCAGGAATTAAGATGAGCCTCTCAACGCCATTTTTGCCCGTCAGGAGCGCAGATCATGACCTGTAAGAATTTCAGTCAGATGGAAGCGGGGCGCACGTGAACCCCAGTGTGAAGGAATGGCAAACGGCGTTTCAGACGCGTGGTTACGTGGCCGGGGACGCCTTGGCGACCGCGCTGCGGCTGGTGGTGGGCCTGGGCAAACCGCTGCTGCTGGAGGGCCCGGCGGGCGTCGGGAAGACCGAGGCGGCCAAGACGCTGGCCGACGTGCTGGGCACCCGGTTGATCCGGCTGCAATGCTACGAGGGCCTGGACGCGCAGTCGGCACTGTACGAGTGGAACTACGCGCGGCAGCTGCTGCACCTGCGCGCGGCGGAACTGCGCGGGGAGACCGCCGAGGACGACCTGTACAGCGAGCGGTTCCTGATGCCGCGGCCCCTGCTGCAGGCCATCCGCGAACCCCGCTCCGCGGTGCTGCTGATCGACGAGATCGACCGGGCCGACGACGCCTTCGAGGCCTTCCTGCTGGAACTGCTGGCCGAGTGGCAGATCACCGTGCCGGAACTGGGCACCCTCTCGGCGGTCAGCCGCCCGCACGTGATCCTGACCAGCAACCGCTCGCGGGAACTGAGTGACGCGCTGCGCCGCCGCTGCCTGTACCACTGGACGGAGTACCCCAGCCGCGCGCAGGAACTGCTGATCGTGCAGTCGCGCCTGCCGGGCATCAACGAGACGCTGGCGCGGCAGGTCACGGACGCCGTGCACGCCCTGCGCGCCCTGCCGCTGGGCAAGGCGCCGGGCGTCGCCGAGACGCTCGACTGGGCGGCGGCGCTGGTCAGTCTGCACGCCGATCACCTGGACGCCGAGTCGCTGCATGCGACGCTGGGCGCGGTGCTAAAACTGCGTGAGGATCAGCTGCTGGCCGCGCCGACGCTGCAGGGCGTGGCGGCGCAGGCCCGGGCGCGTGGCTGAACCGCGCCCGCCCGCCCTGGACGCGCAGGTGACGGCCTTCGCCGTGAGGTTGCGCCGCAAGCACGGCTTCCTGATCGGGCCGGGCGAGGTGCAGGACGCGCTGCGCTCACTGAGGCTGGTGGACCTGCTCTCGCGGCGCGAGGTGCGCGGCGCGCTGCGGGCGGTGCTGACCGCCAGCCCCGAGCAGGGCCGCACCTTCGACCTGGAATTCAACGCGTTCTTCCGCGCCGGGGGGCAACCGCAGCCGGAGCTGCCGCCCCTGCTGCCCGAGACGCCCGCGCCCGCCGAACCCGACCCGGACGGCGAGCCGCCGTCGCACCCCCCGGACGGTGAACAGCCCGGCCCGGACGCCCGGCCGGAACCGGCCCCCGCCCCGCAGGCCGGCGCGGACGCCGGCGGCGACCTGCCCGACGGCGAGGGGTTTCAGGACGGTCAGGACGACGCGGGCGACGAGCAGGACGCCCCGGTCATGCAGGCGCGGGTCAGTCCGAACGCCGCGCCGGGCGAGGCGCTGCGCGTGGACGCCGGGGACCTGGGGGGACTGCTGCGCGCCGCGACCGGCCTGATCCGCGCGCTGGAACTGGGCCGCGCCCGGCGGCTGCGCCCCCTGCCGCGCGGGTCGAAGCTGGACGCCCGCCGCACCCTGCACGCCGCGGCCCGCACCGCCGGAGACGCCGTGCACCTGCGCTGGCTGGGCCGCCCGCGCCGCGCGCCGCGCTTCCTGCTGGTCCTGGACGGCAGCCGCTCGATGGGCCGCGACGCGACGCTGCTGCTGCGCTTCGCGCAGGCGCTGCACCTGCGCTCCCGCCGGGTGGAGGTCTACGCGTTCAGCACGGGCCTGACCCACCTGACCCCGCTGATCCGGGGCGCGGCGCCGGGGCAGCCGCTGACCCTGCCGGACCTGGGGGACGCCTGGGGCGGCGGGACGCGCATCGGGGAGAACCTGCTGCGCCTGGCGCGCGAGGAACGCGGCCGCGTGACCCGCGACACGGTCGTGCTGATCCTCAGTGACGGGCTGGACACCGGCGACCCCAGTCTGGTAGGGCGGGCGCTGCGGGACCTGCGGCGGCGCGCAGCGGGCGTGGTGTGGCTCTCGCCGCTGGCCGCCACGCCCGGGTACCGGCCGGTGCAGCGGGCGGTGGCGGCGGCGCTGCCGCACCTGGACGCGCTGCTCCCGGCGGCCGGACCGGACGACCTGCACGCCCTGGGGCGCCGCCTGCGCGCCGCGCGCCTCTCCCGCCCGGCGGCACCACCCGGCCCGGGTTGAGGGTAGGGTCCCGACATTCAGAGCAGGCGCCGCCTCACAGCAGAATTCAGAGGTCTGGAGGGTGACCCTCACGACCTCTGACAGCGGTTTCCAATTCCACCCAGGGGCCAAGGGCACGCCCCTCTACTCCACTTCCAACCGCTGTTCTTTTCAGGTGCTCGCTTCACTGGTGTTCCGTGACTCCCGCCGATGTTCAGACGCTCGCTCTGCGGCACAGGTCGGCGAGTCCGCCCGGGTCAGGGACATGCAGGGGTTTCGGCCGTGTTTCTGACCCGCGCGGTCACAGGTCGCGGCGACTGAAGCGCCACATGGCAGCCACGAGGCCCAGCACAGCCAGCGCGGCGGCCCACGCGACCAGCAGCGGATCGACGGGCACGCTGCTCGCAAAGGGGTTCGCACCCCGGCTGAACTCCCCGGCCTGCCGCATGATCTCGGGTTGCAGATGGTAACTGGCGCCCAACCACAGGGCGTTGGTGGGCATCAGGGCGTTCGCCACGCGGCCCAGGGTGGCCAGGGTGGGCGTGTCGGCCAGCGTGCCGATGGCGCTGAGGATCCCGCCGGTGAAGCCCACGCCGTACAGCACGAACACGCCGATGCCGTTGGCGAGCGTGGTGAACAGCGTGCTGCCCAGCACCGTCAGTGAGGTCAGGACCGTGACGGCCAGCAGCAGCAGCGCCACGGCGGGAAGCGCCTCGGGCGGCGTGTACCCGGTGATCAGGCGCACGCCGCCCAGCAGGCCCGCGCTGAGCAGCGCGACGTACGCGACGTTCACGGCCGTGAAGCCCAGCCAGCGCCCGGCGACCAGCTGCGCGCGGCTGACCGGGCGGGCGATGACGCTCTGCATGACGCCGCTCTCGATGTCGCCGCTGACCGCGCCGACGGTGGACAGCACGCCCATCAGGGACCCCAGGAAGTACACGAGGTACATGCCGAACATGGCGCTGAACATCACGGGCAGGTTCGCGGCGCCGGTCGCGCTGCGGCCGTCCAGTCCGGCGTCCACGGCCCGCTGGTCCAGCGTGAGTTCCAGGCGGTACACGCCGAACAGGAAGAACCCCAGGAACAGCGCCGAGAGGATCAGCAGGACGCTCACGAGGCGTTTGCGGGTCGCTTCGCGCAGGGACAGTTCCGCGATCAGCAGGGCGTTACGCACGGTGAACCTCCGCGCCGCTGCGGGCCGCTTCGGGGGTGTCCTCGATCAGGTCGAGGAACATGGTCTCCAGGTCGGGGCGGCGGGGTGTCAGGGCGTACAGCCGCGCTCCGGCGGCGTGCACGGCGTCCGCCACGGCCGGGATCTGGTCGTCGCGGGTCAGCCACAGTTCCACGTCCGCGCGGCCCGGGGTGTTCGTGTCGCTGCGGCGCACCTCGCCCAGGCGCGCGAGGGTGTCCAGCAGCCGGCCGGCCAGGGTGTCCACGCGGATGTCCACGGGCAGCACGCCGCCCATGAGTTCACGCATGCTGCCCTGCGTCAGCACCCGCCCCTGTTTCACGAACGCAACGCGGTCGCACACCTGTTCCACCTCGCTCAGCAGGTGGGAGTTCAGGAAGACCGCCGCGCCCTGCGCGCGCAGCCGCTCGATGATCTCCCGCACCTCGATCCGCCCGATGGGGTCCAGGGCGCTGGTGGGTTCGTCCAGGAACACGAGGTCCGGGCGGGCCAGGATCGCTCCGGCCAGCCCGGCGCGCTGCAGCATGCCCTTGCTGTACCCGCCCAGCGTCTCGTGGCCGCGTCCGCCCAGCCCGACCTCGTCCAGCACCTGCGGAATGCGGGTGCGGCGCTCGGCGGCACTCAGGCCCGCCAGGCGCCCGTGGAAGTCCAGGAATTCCTGGCCGGTCATCCAGGTCTGGAAGCGGAACTGCTCGGGCAGGAAGCCCAGCCGGGCGCGGACGGCCGGATCGCTCGGGTGGCCGCCCAGCACGCGGATCTCGCCGCCGCTGGGCTGCACGAGGCCCAGCAGCATCTTCACGGTGGTGCTCTTGCCCGCCCCGTTCGGGCCCAGGAACCCGAACACCTCCCCGCGCGGCACGGTCAGGGTCAGGCCGTCCACGACCGCCCGCCCCCGGTACTCCTTGCGCAGCTCGCGCGTGTCGATGGCCAGTTCGCTCATGCCGTCCAGCATAGGCGGGTCCGCCCGGGCCCCGCGTCCACCTTTCGGTTGCCCGGCCGCCCCCCCCAGTTCCCCCAACGCACGGGTCCATATTTCCTCTGTGCAGGGTCCGGGATTCGTGGAGAATGAACCCAGATGCCTGCCTGCCCTCCCCGGGACCAGCTGGACGTGCTGCTGCCCGTAGACACGCCCACCGATCTGATGACGCGCCTGCGGGCCGCGCCAGACGGCGAAACGCGCGCGCTGGCGCTGGTGGCGGTCGCCCGTCACACCCGCGAGACGTCCCTGGGCAACGCGCAGGGGCTCGGCGAGGCCGCGCTGAGTGAGGCGCTGCGCTGCGGCTCGCCGCGCGCTGCCGTGGAGGCCCTGATCGGCCTGAGTTTCGTGTCGGCCAGCCTGGGGCAGCAGGAACGGGCGCTGGACGCCATCGGGCGCGCGCAGACCATGCTCGAGGAGCACCGGCTGACCGATCAGCTGTCCGGCGTGCTGAACACCCGCGCCCTGACCCGCCTGACCAGCGGGGACGTCACCGGCGCCCGGCAGGACCTGCAGGACGCCCTGGACCTGGCGCGGCAGGCCCGCAATCCGGCCGATCAGGGCAACGCGCTGGTGAACCTGGCGTGGCTGGCGTGCAGCAGCGGCGATCCCAAGGACGCCCTGCACCACCTGAATCTCCTCGAGGAACTCGTGCATACCGTGGCGGACGAGGCGCTCAGCGAGGAGCTGTGCACGTACATGCACGAGAACCGCGCGCACGCCTACTCGCTGCTGGCCCGGGAGGCGCAGGAACTGGGCCGGAGCGACGCGCAGCGCCAGGCGGTGCAGCAGGGCCTGATGGTGCTGCGCGCCGCGCGCCTGGCGCTGCAGGTGACGCCCAGCCTGACCAGTGAACTGCTGTGCGCGGCGCACGAATCGACCCTGCTGCGCCTGGACGGCGACCTGCGCGGCGCCGAGCGCGCGGCGCGGCGCGCGGCTCAGCTGAACGCCGTGATCAAGCAGCAGCTGTACATCGAGCCGCAGCTGTGCCTCGCGGAACTCCTGCAGTCCCGCGGTGAGTTCGACGCGGCGCTCGCGCAGTACGGCGCGGCGCTGGACATCGCGCGGCGCCAGCACCGGCACCTGGACATCCAGCGGCTCCTGAGCGCCATCGGCGCGCTGCATGAACGCCAGGGTCGCCTGCGCGAGGCGCTGGACGTGACGCGCGAGGCCCTGCAGGCCGCGAACACCGCCGTGGAACGCGTGAACAGCGCCGCGGCGCGCCACCTGCAGCTGGACCGTGAACTGCGCCAGGCGCGCGCGGACGCGAGTTCCTGGCAGGACCGCCTGCGGCAGGCCGAGGTGCAGGCCCGGCAGGACCCCCTGACCGGGCTGCTCAACCGCCGCGGACTGGAGGAGGGGCTGCTGGGCCTGCAGTTCCCCGCGGACGGCGCGCGGCTCTCGGACTGGTCGCTGCTGACGGTGGTGTTCGTGGATGTGGATCACTTCAAGCACGTGAATGACCGGCACTCGCACGCGGTGGGGGATCAGGTGCTGCGGGTGGTGGGTCAGTTGCTGGCGGGTCAGGTGCGGGCCGGGGACCTGCTGGGCCGGTACGGCGGGGAGGAGTTCGTGCTGGTCACGCCGGTCCGCACGCGCGGGCGGGCGCACGGCCTGGCGGAGGCCTGCCGCCGCGCGGTGGAGGGGCACGACTGGTCGGACCTGCTGCCGGACATGCGCCTGACGGCCAGCGTGGGGTACGCGGTGACCACCCCGGACCGCCTGCCGCAGGCGCTGCGGATCGCGGACGATCACCTGTACCGCGCGAAGAACGCCGGCCGCAACCGCGTGTCGCCCGCCGCGCCCTGACCTTCGGCGCGCGGCGCTGACCAGCCACCCCACCCGGCCTGCTCTGGAGGGCACGGTTCTGCCAGACCCCGCCGCCTGCAGCGAACGGAGCGAGGAGCCGCCGAGGACTGCGCTCGGAAGAGGACCTGAGGGTCGGCCTGTTGCCCCCAGGGTGAAGCTGAACTCCCCAGTGAGTCCGGAGGACGGGCGCGGCGGGCGGCGCCGGGGCGCTACACTCGCCCGTGGATGCCGCTGGAACCGGGAACGCAACTTGCCGGGCGTTACGACCTGCTGGCCCTGCTGGGTGAGGGCGGCAGCGCCCGCGTGTTCCGTGCCCGCGACGCCCTGCTGGGCCGTGAGGTCGCCGTGAAGGTGCAGCACGCGCACGTGCCTGACAGTGACCGCGAGCGGTTTCTGCGTGAGGTCCGCACCCTGGCCCGCCTGACGCATCCGGGGGTCATCCCGGTGCTGGACCTGGGCACCGATCCGGAGGCCGGGCGGCCCTTTTTCACCATGCCGCTGATGACCGGCGGGCCGATCACGGCACTTGGGCCGCTGGAGGACGCGCCGCTGCCCCTGGCGCGGTTCCTGACGGCGGCGGCATCGGCCTCGCGGGCCCTGCAGTTCGTGCATGAGCGCGGCATCACGCACCGTGACCTGACGCCCGGGAACGTCCTGCTGGACGAGGCGTGGATGCCGCGCATCATGGACTTCGGACTGGTGGCGCTGACCGAGCAGACCCGGCACCTCACCCGCAGCGGCGTGACGCTGGGCACGCCCGCGTACATGGCGCCCGAGCAGGCGCGCGGCGTGGGCGTGGGCCCCCTGAGCGACCTGTACGCGCTGGGCGCGGTGCTGTACCGCGTGGCGTGCGGCAGCCCGCCGTTCGTGGGGGACAGCGACCAGAGCGTCCTGTATCAGCACGTGTACGAGGCCGCACCGGACCCGCGTGACCTGAATCCGGCGGTGCCGGACGCCGTGGCGCGCGTACTGCTCAGCCTGCTGGCCAAGCAACCGGAGGACCGCCCGCCCAGCGGCGAGGCCCTGGCGCACCTGTGGGCGCTGGCCCGGCGTGACGTATGGACCTCGCACGCGCGGGGGCAGTACCGGGGTGGACGCACCCGCAGCGGCGAACATCCCGACGGGCCGGCCCAGGTGGGGGCGCTGCGCGAGGCCTGGAGCGTCCCCCTGCCGGGCGAGGTCACGTGGCCCGCCGCCGTCATCGGGGACGGGGATCTTGTCGCGGTCGGCACGCGGGGCGGCCAGCTGGTCCTCACGCACGCGTCGGGCCGCCCGTTCGCCACGTACGCCGCGCGGGACGAGGTCACGGCGCCCGCCACCTTCCACGGCGGTCACGTCCTGTTCGGCGCGTGGGACGGCACGCTGCGCCGCGTGGACCTGATGAGCGGCGCGCAGGTCTGGCAGCACAAGGCCCGCGCGGAACTCACGGGCGCCCCGACCCTCTGGCACGATCAGGTGCTCGCCAGCAGCCGCGACGGTCACCTGTATGCCCTGGACGCCGCGACCGGCGAACTGAGGTGGGCGTACCGCACCGGCGGCCCCGTCGCCGCCAGTCCGCTGGTGTGGGCAGGCGCGGCGCTCGTCAGCGACGAGAACGGCTGGCTGCACGCCCTGGACGCCCGCAGCGGTCACGGCCTGTGGAAGGTGCAGGTCGGCACGATGCACGGCACGCCCGCACTGATTCCCACGGCGCCCGGCACGGCCACGCTGGTCGTCGCGACCTGGGAAGGCGAAGTGCACGCCCTGACCCTGCGCGCCCACACGGGCCGGGTCAGCGTGGACCCCGACCCCATCCAGTGGACGTACGACCTGGAAGACGAGGTGTGGGCCTCCCCCGCCCTGACGCTGTCCGGCGCGCCGGGCGGGACCGCCATCCTGGCCGGATGGGGCGGCGAGGTGCGCGCGCTGAGTCTGAAAGACGGCGAGGACCTCTGGACGCACCGCATGCAGGGCCGCGTGACCGCCAGCCCCGTCATCAGTGCCGGTCTGGTGTTCCTGGCGTCCGAGGACGGACAGCTGTGCGCCCTGGACGTCCGCAGCGGCGCCGTCCGCTGGACGCATCAGGAGGGCACCGGCGTGCAGGCCACGCCGCTGGCGGCCGACGGCACGCTGTACGTGGCGTTCATGAACGGCACGCTGCGCGCCTACCGGGCCCGCACGCCCTGACCGGCCGCCCCCACCCTTCTCAGCCGCGCATGACATTTGCTTTAACCGCCGCGCCTACACTGAGACTCAACGAAACGGCCCCAGTAGACAGTCGGGGCCCGAGGAGGAACGAACCGCATGCCCAATATCGGACCCGCTGAACTGCTGGTGATTCTGCTTGTCGCCCTGGTCGTCTTCGGCCCCCGCAAACTCCCGGAACTCGGCAAGAGCCTCGGCGCGGGCCTGCGCGAATTCCGCAGGAGCACCCAGGGACTGAAGGAAGATTTCGAGGGCAGCATGCGCGACACGCCCCCCGGCCCCGCCCCCGTACAGACCATCCACGCGCCCGCCCAGGCCGTCGCAGCGCCCGTCGCGGCAGCAGCTGCTCAGCCCACCCCGGCAGTTCCCGCCCCGGCAGCTGCGGCGGCTGCCCCCGCGCAGCCGGTCACGGCCGACACGGTCACGGCCCCCGCCCCCCGCGAACACGTGTGACCGACCGAACCTACTGACCGGGCCGCTCCTGCGGGCAGCCCCAGGTGGGTGGGGGGCCGTCCCCCCCGGTTCCTTGAATTCACGCCAAGGCGCTTCGCGTGCTCCATTACCCACGCCGACCCGCCCCAGGCCTACCATCGATTCATGAGCCCTGCGTCGCGCCTGAACCTGCTGGTGATCATCCCCCACCGGTGGTGCGCCGTGCCGGACGCCCTGACTGACCTGCGCGCCCGCCTCGCCGACGACTTCGGCGCAGCCCTGCACTTACGGCGGGCCGCCGGTCCCCTGCCCGCCCCGCTGACCGTCTTCGCGGGCTACTGGGCGCCGCACACGCAGGAGTTCGCGTGGTGGAACCTTGAACCTCACCTGGAGCGGGCATTCGTGGACCTCAGCTGGGTCGACGACGCGCTCCAGGCCAGCTGACCCCACCTCGGGCCCGGTCCGCCCCACTCGCGGCGTCCTGCCGGTCATCTGCGGTCTGCCGACACTGCCCGGCTTGTTGGGCTGCGGAAGTTATGACGCCTCCCAGGAGTTTCTGAATGCTGGCCCACGTGCGCCGCGCCGCGCTCTTCGGGGTGGATGCAGTATCGGCGGAGGTCGAGGTGGACGTCTCGCCGGGCCTGCCTGCATTCACCATCTCCGGCTCGGTCTATCAGATCATCCACAGGTGTCCACAGGCGGGGTGTGGATGAAGAAAAACACCTCCACCCCAGCGCTCAGGCCAGGGTGGGGGCGTTGATGACATCTATCTTCAGGGTTACTTCTTAACCACGTTGCACCAGGCCAGGATCACGTCCTTCTCGCCCTGGAACCAGACGCCGGCGTACCAGACCTTGGGGTCCTTCAGGACGAATTGCTCGTAGCCGCCACCATCTTCGGTTTCCCCGTCATCCAGTGAGGTGAACTTGAACGTTTTCGGGATTTTCGCGTTCAGGTCCTTCGCGATGGCGGCAGGGCTTCCTTCCCAGTACAGCAATTCGTGGTATTTGCATTGTCCGTTGAGGCTGTCAGCGACCTCTTCGAGCAGGCCGACCATTTCGTCGGAGAAGTCCTCGTCGGTGAGTTCAAGGGCTCCTTTGGGGAGCTGGAAGCCGGTGAGGTTGGATTTGGTGACGAAGTCAGAGGCAAATGCTGTCGGGACGAGCAGGGTCGCAACCATGAAGAGTGCAAATTTAATTCTCATCCCTCACTATGTCCCCCTGCTGCGCCAAACACCAATGGGGGGGGTAGGGTGTCACTTCACCCGCCGGGGAACAGTCGCCGGAAGGCCATCTCGACGAGCATGGCGGCGAAGGGGCTGTCCAGCAGCAGGCGCAGCCACTGGGCGCTGGGCGGCCTGCACCGCGGCTTCCAGCAGCGCGCCCACTTCCATCCACGTCGCGCCGTCGCGCAGGGCCTGCGCCTTGCTGACGAGGTTGGGCAGGTGCTTGTCGAGCCACGGCTGCACGGTGGGGGCGTCGAGGGCGGTGCCGGAGCGGGTGGCGGCGCTTGATCCACCTCTCCCCCATCTACTACCCCCATTTCTGCGCTGATGTGCGGTCCGTTGGGGATTCCGGGCTTGTTAGCCTGCGGGTCACATGTGGCGTTCTGGGGGTCGGTGAGTGCTGGCGCGGGTGCGGAGCGCGGCGTTGTTCGGGGTGGACGCAGTATCGGTGGAGGTCGAGGTGGACGTCTCGCCGGGCCTGCCTGCATTCACGATTCCCGGCTCAGTCTACCAGATCACCCATAATTTTTTACACAAAGGAAGTAATCTATGATCAAGTTTCTCCTATCGATTCTTCTGCTTTCAACAACTTCTACAGCCGCGTCTATCCAGAAATTTCCGAATGTCCCGCTTCGAGGTGCCTCGACTTGGCTTATCGGCAGCGTGGGTAATGGGTGGACCATATCTTCAGACCCAAAAGTATGGAGGAATGACGCATACACTGTTGCCGTATCACAACTCACCCCTTCAAAAAACGGAGGGCGGAATGCCGTCTGCTCCAAATATTCATTTGATGCCACTGGGCAGAAAATGATTCTTAGACAGCTTAAGCTTACCGTACCCGCGAACTTTCAATATTCAGATAGACTAAAATCTAAACATGCAGACAGATTCACGCTGTCAACAGGACCCTTTATTTGTATAATGACCGGCGGATCGAATGCATCAAAGAAAACAATAAAATTCTCAGACGGCTTCTACTACCCATCAGACATTCCAGCTATCAAATTTAAACTTTACGAATACGAAGGCCATCCAGCGATTGACATTGTACCCAGATAGTTTGTATTTCGAAATAGATTCAGGACTAGTTAGATCAGAGCAGCATCCAAATGGAAAAGGTGAGGACATTCTCTTTCTTGCGCGACTTACCCGAGCAAAAGAGAAGGCGGAGAGCACTCTAGAACACGGTCAGGTTTATTGATCGCGGTGAAGATCTGAGTTGATAGACTTGCCACATGCCCGGTTGGCAACCGACCCACTACTCCCGCGCTCAACTCGAGGAGCGCCGCCTCGCTGCTCTCGCATGGATTGAACGCGGAACCCATCGGAACCAGGAGATTGCGAATCACTTCGGTGTCTCCGTCCATACGGTCTACACCTGGAAAGCACGATTGCGACGCAATGGTGGCCTGAAGGCCACCATTGCCAGTGGCGCAA
>NZ_BMQN01000014.1 GCF_014648135.1 Deinococcus sedimenti
TGTTCACTCATCTCTTCGCCTGTCATGCTTCCCGCCTCGCTTGAGGCTCAGAAAAGATACAGGCCCTACCTGAATCTGTCAACACCCCGCACCAGAGACTCCCTTGAGAGTCCGGGAAACGCGGTGGGGAAGTGGGTTGTGGGGAGTGGGAAGTGGATGGCCCCAACACCGAGATCAGACCACTGGGACGCCGGAGCAGAACAGACGCAACCTCAAACTCCTCTCTTCTCCCCTATCCGTCACGCGGAGCGAAGGCCGACCACCGAGCCCACTCCCCACTAACTGCAATCCCCGCCCCGCGCGCTGCGTCGCGCCTCCGTATACTGTTCTCTTGGCATATGAACCCGCGTCCCGCTCAACGGGAGTGCGCGGAAGGGAGGCACGCCCATGCAGGAACTGCTGGAAAAACTCGCGTCGCTCCGGGAGTACCTTTGACATTCCCGGAAAAACACGCCGCCTGAACGAACTGGACCGTGAACTGAGCGACCCGGAACTCTGGAACGACTCCGGCCGCGCCCGCAAGGTCACGCAGGAGGCCGGAACGCTCCGCCGTGTGGTGGAGGGGTACCAGACCCTGAACTCGGACGCGCAGGGCCTCAGCGAGATGCTGGAGATGGCCGACGCCGACGAGCGCGAGATGCTCATGGAGGAGCAGACGTCCATCGAGAAGCGCGTGGACGAGCTGTACAAGGAGACGCTGTTCACCATGAAGCACGCCGACACGGCGGCGATCGTGCGCGTGAAGAGCGGTGCGGGCGGCACCGAGAGCATGGACTGGGCCGGGATGCTCACGCGGATGTTCATGCGCTGGGCCGAGCGGCGCGGCTACAAGGTCGATCTGATCGATCAGGTGGACGGCGATCAGGCGGGCGTGATCAGCAGCGAGTTCATCATCCGCGGCGAGAAGGCCTTCGGGATGATGCTGCCCGAGCACGGCGTGCACCGCCTCGTGCGCGTGTCGCCGTTCGACAGCAACAACCGCCGCCACACGTCCTTCGCGTCGGTGGACGTCGTGCCGGAGGTGCCGGAGGAGGAGATCAACATCCACATTCCGGACAGCGACCTGCGCCGCGACGTGTTCCGCTCGCAGGGTGCGGGGGGGCAGGGCGTGAACACGACCGACTCCGCCGTGCGCCTCACTCACCTGCCGACGGGGATCGCGGTGGCGTCGCAGCAGACGCGGTCGCAGATCAAGAACCACGAGATCGCTCTGCAGATCCTCAAGCAGCGCCTCTACGACATCGAGATGCGCAAGCGCGAGGAAGAGGAAGCCAAGGCGCGTGGCGAGCAGAAGAAGATCGAGTGGGGCAGCCAGATCCGCTCGTACGTGCTCGACAAGCAGTACATCAAGGACCACCGCACGGGCGTCATGAAACACAACCCGGACGACGTGCTCGACGGGGACCTCGAGGACCTGCAGTGGGCGGGTCTGGAATGGATGGCCGGGAAGCGCGTCGCGGAGGAAAACAGCGACGACGAGTAACACGCAGCCGGTCAGGAGGCGCGCCACCCCTGGGGCCGCGCCTCCTTTCTGTTGACCCTGAGCTGGGGCTGTGGCGTTCGTGCTTGTCACGCGTAACGGAACGTGACACCCTGGGAAGTAAGCATGACCGAACCGAGCGCCATCACCGGGTACACCCTGCACCGCATACTCGGGCGCGGGAACACCTCGCTGGTGCGCCTGGCCACGAACAGCCAGGGACAACTGGTGGCCGTGAAGATCCCCCACCCGGAAACGCTGGCCGTGCAGGACGCCGCGGAACGCTTCGGGAACGAGGTCCGCCTGACGTTGCAGCTGCGCCACCCACATCTGGTGCGCGCGTATGGGGGCACGCCGTTCGGTCCGCATGCCTTCCTGGCCGTCACGTACTACCCGAAAGGCGCCCTGAATGAACAGCTGGCCGACCTGCCGGACCGGACCCTGCCGCTGAAGCAGGCGCTGCGGCTGCTGGCGGATGTCGCGTCGGCCCTGACGTACCTGCATCATCAGGGCGCGGTTCATCAGGACGTGAAGACCCAGAACGTGTACGTCACGGAGGAGGGCCGCGCGGCCCTGGGGGATCTGGGGAACACGTACTTCGTGGCGCAGGGGGGCAAAACCAGCGGCAGTCCGTTCTACATGGCACCCGAGGTCTACCAGGGAGAACTGACGAGCAGCGCCAGCGACGTGTACAGCCTGGGCGTGATGATGTACGAGCTGCTGGGAGGAGACCGGCCGTTCAACGGCAACAGCTACGAGGAGCTGATGGTGGCGCACATGACCCGCTTCGCCCCCTCGCTGACCCTGGTCAACCCCCTGGTGCCGCGCGCGGTCGGCCGCCTGGCAGAGCTGGCGCTGGCCAAACGCCCTGGCGACCGGCCCAGTGCCGATCAGATCCGCCGGGCGCTGCTCAGCGCCCTGGGTGAGGTGCCGGAGGACGAGGTGTACGAGGAGGACCTGAAGCCGGAAGCGGAGGTCGCGCGGCCCATGGGACGTCACGCACCCGCTCAGGTCCGTGCGGCCGCCCCTCCGGTGAACACTGAACCAGCCGAAGAGCCGGAAAAGAGCGGCCGCTGGAACCCATTCCGACGCCGCAAATAACGGCAGTCAGGGCAGCGGGCGGTGCATCTCGTACCGTCCGGGGAGCTGCTGGAAGCCCAGGCGGCGGTTCACGGCGATCATCGGGGCGTTCAGGGAGTGGTTGTTGGTGCGCATGGTGGTGAACCCCTCGGCCTGGGCACTCTGCACGGCCTGGAGTTTCATCGGCAGGGCCAGCCTGCGTCCGCGCGCGTCGGGGTGCGTGGCGGTCAGTTCGTTGTACACGAACGGCAGGTGCGCGAAGCGGACCATGGCAGTGGTGCCCAGCCACTCCCCGGCGGGGCCGACGGCGAGGATCAGCCAGTCGGGGCGGGGGTCGCGGTCCAGGCGCAGGGCCTCCCGCACCTGCGCGGCTGTCCAGCGGGGGTACCCGGCGAGATCGGGCGTCTCGGTCAGGCGGTCGGCGACGAATTCGATGTAACGGGCCATCGTGGCGTCGCCCTCGCCGCTCAGGTCGGTGAAGGTCACGCCCTGCGCGTGCGCGGCGTCCAGGGCCGGCTGGAAGTCGGCGAGGTTCACTCCGGTCAGGTTCAGTTCGGAGGCGTAGCGGTGGGTGCGCAGCGTGAAGCCGCGCCGCTCCGCCCAGGCGCGGTCGGCCGGGTCGGCATCTGGAACATCTACGCTCAGGCCCCGGGCACCCAGCTCCAGGGCCGCCTGCCGCGCCTCCTGCCACAGCGTCTCACCGGCCCCCTGGCCGCGCGCCTCCGGAAAGACCAGGACACTCAGGTGAAGGAAGTCCGGCGGGATGAACAGCGAGCGTTGCAGCTGCGAGCCGCCCAGCACCTGTCCGTCCGCGCCGACCAACAGGCGCCGCCGCGCGAGGTCGTCAGGGCCGAGCCGTCCGTCCGCAGCGATCAGGTCAGCGGCGTCGGTGCGACGGCCACCCAGGGACAGCAGCGCCGCAAAGACCCCGGCGTCCTCTGGAGTGTAGGGCCTCAGTCGGGTTCCGGTGTGGGTCACTGCACGCCCTTGATCAGCTGCCGGATGGCCCCCAGGTGGTACGCGACGTGTGCGACCGCGCCGGTCAGGCCGCCAGTCAACTCGCCGTCGGCCGGGCGGTCCTCGAAGGTGCGTGCGAACGTCAACAGTGCGTCGTAGGCGGCCCGCAGCCGTGCGCGGGCGGCGTCCCACGCGGCGTCGTCCACCTGCACCGGCTGGAAGCTGCCCGTCCAGTCGAAGGGCCCGCGGTCCCCGTCGCGCTCCCAGCGGATGATGACTTCAAGGTGGAAGGCGGTGTGCGCGGCGTGAGCGGCGACCGTGCTGCCCAGCACCTCCTGACTGGCCTGCGCGGCACTCAGGCCGTCCAGGGTGGCGAGCAGGCCGTGGTTGCCGCTGCCGTCGGCTTTCGTGCCGTCCAGGAAGGCGGTGCCCTGGCCGGGATGGCCGCCCTCCACGGCCTCGCGCAGGATGTCGAGGATGCCGCTGACAGCGGACTGCGGGGTGGGGGTGGGTTCGCTCATGCCTGCCAGCGTACGGTCCTGCACGGACCGGGGCATGCGTCATCTGACCGCTGGCATCCCCGGCCAGTCTCTGGTAATGTGGTGAGTTGCGCTGCCCGGCGAGGCCTGACCCTGTCAGGACACTGCGCCTGCGAGCGGCGACAGAGGAGGTGAACTATGAACCAGTACGACCTGAACCTGATCCTGAACCCCAACCTCAGCGCCGAGCAGGTGGGTATCGAGAAGGACTACATCGAGACCACCGTGAAGAACGCGGGCGGGGAAATCAGCAACCTGGACGAGCTCGGCAACCGCCGCCTCGCCTACGCCGTGAACAAGGACCGCGAGGGCTACTACCTGATGTACACCATCAAGGCCGCTGGCAACCCCGAAACGGCCATCGCCAGCACCCTGCGTCTGCGTGACCACGTGCGCCGCGTCCTGGTGGTCAAGGACCGCCCGGAGTGGAAGACCAAGAAGGCCTGATCTCCTTACGCTATTGACGTAACGAGATCGGGTTTGTTATCGTACGGTCACCCCGCAAGGGCCACACCCGCCAGCCAGCAAGAAGCTCAAGTACTTTCGCCAGCAACAAAGGAGACCCAGTCATGGCCCGAGGCATGAACCACGTTTACCTGATCGGCGCACTCGCCCGCGATCCCGAACTGCGCTACACCCCCAGCGGCACCGCCGTGTTCGAAGCCACCATCGCCGGTGAAGATCACATCGTCGGCAACGACGGGCGCGAACGCAAACTCCCCTGGTACCACCGCGTGTCCATTCTCGGCAAACCCGCCGAGTGGCAGGCCGAACGCAACCTGAAAGGCGGCGACGCCGTGATGGTCGAAGGCAGCGTGGAGTACAGCCAGTGGGAAGCCCCTGAAGGTGGCAAACGCAGCATGGTCCGCGTGAAGGCCCTGCGCATGGAACAGCTCGGGTACACCCCCGAACTCGTTCAGGACGCCGGAGGCGGCGTTCGCATGAGCAGCGGCATGAACGAAGTCATTCTCATCGGGAACGTCACCCGTGACCCCGAACTGCGCTACACCCCCGCCGGCGACGCCGTGCTCGGACTCGGCCTGGCCGTGAACGAGACCTGGAACGACCGTCAGGGCCAGCGGCAGGAGAAGACCCACTGGATCGACGTGACGCTGTGGCGCGAACTCGCCGAGAGCATGAAAGAACTCCGCAAGGGGGACCCCGTGCTCGTGCAGGGACGACTGGTCAACGAAGCGTGGACCGACCGCGACGGCAACAAACGCAACAGCACCAAAGTAGAGGCGACGCGAGTCGAAGCCCTGTCCCGAGGCGCAGGCACCGGTAACCCTGCAGCCACCCCCGCCGGACCTCGCACGCAGACCGCGAGCAGTGCGGCGCGCCCCCAGAGCGGCGGCTACAGCCAGCCGAACCGGGCAGCGAACACGGGGAACCGTTCGGGCGGCTTAGATATTGACCAAGGTCTCGACGATTTCCCACCGGACGAAGAAGACCTGCCGTTCTAACCCCGCTTGGGCACGGAACGCAGATTTCAAGGACTAACACATGACCCAGACCAACAGCGCCGAGCGTAAACCGCGCGGCAAGGGACCCAAGCGTCCCCGCAAGCCCAAGGTCGATCCGTTCTCCATCGGGGAACTGGAAATCACCGACTACAAAGACGTGAAGATGCTGCGCCGTTTCGTGAGCGACACGGGCAAGATCCTCCCCCGCCGCCGCACGGGCCTCTCGGCCAAGCACCAGCGCCGCATTGCGCAGACGATCAAGATCGCCCGCCAGCTGGCCCTGCTGCCCTACACCGAGAAGCTCGTCCGGAAATAAGGAGAATTGACATGCAAGTAATTCTTCTTGAACCCGGCAAGCTCGGCAAGACCGGCGACGTTGTCGCCGTGAAAGACGGCTACGCCCGCAACTGGCTGATCCCCCAGGGCATCGCCGCCCCGGCCACTGCCAGCAACATGAAGAGCCTCGAGGCCCGCATCCGCGCCCGCCAGAAGACCCTGGCGGCCGAGAAGGCCAGCGCCGAGGACCTCGCCAGCCGCCTGAACGGCGTCGCCGTGGAACTCAGCGTCCGCGCCGGCGAAGGCAAGATCTACGGTGCGGTCACGCACCAGGACGTTGCCGACTCCCTGGACAAGCTGGGCTTCGATGTGGACAAGCGCCGCATCACGATGCCGAAAACCGTCAAGGAAATTGGCGAGTACGACATCTCCTACCGCGCCCACCCCGAAGTGAGCATCCCCATGAAGCTCGTGGTGCACGCCGCGAAGTAAACGCCCCCGCGCGTTCAGACCCCCGCCCCCGTGGCGGGGGTCTTCTGCTTTCCTATCCTTTAACTGGTACATCCACACCTAGGGCAACATTCACCGGTCAGGGCAGATAGGGTCAGAGCATGCGTCCTGCCCTGCTGTCCACCCTCCTGATCCCTGCCTTGATCGGCTGCGCGCCGCAAGACGCACCTTGGCCCACGGAGCCCGCTGCGGCAGTCCTGACACTCAATCCTGCCGAACCCCAGGTCGGACAGACCCTCCAGTTCATCCTGCGCAGTCCAGTCAGCGGTGACGTCGCCCTGTTCGTCGAGTCCCCTGACGGCAGCGTCATCCAGCTGCTCCCTAACCGTCTGCCAGACGGTCAGGTACACCTGAATGCTGATCAAAACCAGCTGTTCCCGGCGGTCAGCAGCAGCTTCGCACTGCGTGCCAGTGCGCCCACCGGCGTCCACACGGCCCTGCTGTACATCAGCAGTGGCCCGCTGAACCTGAGTGGCGTCAGCGATTACACCAGTCCCAGTTCGGTGTTTGCGACGGTCCGTGCCCAGGGAGCGGGGGCACTGCTGGGCCCGGTCGCCGCGAAGGTGAAGCTCCTGAACCCTGGGGTGGCCGGTACCCTGACCTTCACCGTGCAGCCCTGAGCAGCGCCAACCTGCCGAAGCGGTTCTGAATAACCGTCGTTCCTGCCACCGACCCTGGCTGACGGGGCAGGCCTTCGCGCGCTGCCGGGCTTTCCCGCTACACTTGGGGCGAACGTCCCCACAGCGCAGTCACCGGAGGCGTTCGACCTCAGTTTCCCACCCCGGGGCGCGTGGCCACGCAGGCACGCTGCCTCATGCAACACACCATCAAAGGAGCGCACCGTGACGACCCCAGGACTTATCGGGATCATCGTGGCGCTGCTGTTCGGACTGGTCGGGGGGTTCCTGGCGGGGCAGAGTCGTGGAGCGCGGCAACGCGCCGAGATCGACAATCGCCTGCAGCAGGACGCCCAGCGCGACGCGGAACGCATCCGCGCGCAGGCCGACGCCGACGCCCGCACCATGCGGGCCGAGGCCGACCAGGACAGGCAGGACGCCACCCGCAGAATCAAGGAAGCCAGCGACCGCGAAGCCCAGCTGAGCGTGCAGGTCTCGCAGTTCGACACGCAGCTCGCGCAGCTGCAGGGTCAGCGTGAGCAGATCAGCGCGCTGCGCGCCGCGCTGGACCAGGAACGCGCGCAGGTCAAGCAGGACGCCGCCCGTGAACGCGAGGCGCTGAGCGGCGACCGTCAGGAGACCCGCCGCGAACGCGAGGAACTCAAGCGCGAGATCGAGCGGCTCAACCGCCGCGCCGAGCAGCTCGACGCGCGCGGTGAGAAACTCGACGCGCTGGAGGAACGCCTCGAGGACCGCGCGCGCCTCCTGGGCACACAGGAGCAGGAGATCGCGGCGCGCCTGCATCAGGCGGACCTGAAACTCTTCGAGATCGCCGGACTCTCCCCAGAGGCGGCCCGCGCGGACATCCTGACCCGCCTGGACGCCGAACTGGAAGAGGAGAAGGCGATCCGCGTGAAGGCCATGCAGGAACGCGCCACCGCCGACGCGAAACGCTCGGCGCGGCACGTGATCGCGCAGGCCATCCAGCGCAGCGCGTCCGAGACGAGCGCCGCCCTGAGCGTGTCGGTCGTGCCCATCCCGAACGACGCCATGAAGGGCCGCCTGATCGGCCGCGAGGGCCGCAACATCCGCGCCTTCGAGGCCCTGACCGGCGTGGACCTGATCATTGACGACACGCCCGAAGCGGTGATCCTCTCGAGCTTCAACCCGGTGCGGCGCGAGGTCGCCAAGCACGTCCTGGACGCTCTGGTCGCCGACGGCCGCATCCACCCGACCCGCATCGAGGAGATGGTGCACAAGGCGCAGGACGAGATGAAGGCCTTCATGCACGCCCAGGGCGAGGAGGCCGCCATCGAGGCGGGCGTGGTGGGCATCAAGCCGGGCCTCGTGCAGCTGCTGGGCCGCATGTACTTCCGCACCAGCTACGGGCAGAACGTCCTGAAGCACTCCATTCAGGTCGCGCACCTGACCGGCATCATGGCTGGGGAGCTGGGCCTGGACGCCGGGATGGCCCGCCGCGCCGGGCTGATGCACGACGTCGGCAAGAGCATCGACCGCGAGATCGACGGCACGCACGTCGAGATCGGCATCAACCTCGCCAAGAGGTTCGGGGAGCCCGCAGAGGTCATCGACGCGATCGCACACCACCACGACCCGGAGAACGGCGAGACGCTGTACTCCGTGCTGGTGGCCGCCGCCGACGCGATCAGCGCCGCGCGGCCCGGTGCACGCCGCGAGGAGCTGGAATCGTACGTGCGTCGCCTGGAGATGCTGGAGCAGATCGCCGTGTCGTTCCCCGGCGTGCAGCAGGCCTACGCCATCCAGGCCGGGCGTGAGGTGCGCGTGATCGTGCAGCCGGACAAGGTCACGGACGCCCAGGCGACCCTGCTGGCCCGCGAGATCGCCGGGCGGGTCGAGCAGGACATGGAGTACCCCGGCCAGGTGCAGGTGACCGTGGTCCGCGAGAGCCGCGCCGTGGAAGTCGCCCGCTGAGCGGAACCGGGCAGAGGAGGGCCGGGGCCATGCGCTCCGGCCCTGTTTGCTGCATACCGCCCGGAATACACTCGGAAAGGACCCGTCTGGCACGAGGTTTTTCAGGCCGCCGCGCGGGGATTGACACGCCCTGCATACCGCGCTATTCTTTCCTTATCACCGTCCGCGAAGGGCGGGTTTTTCGTTTTGGTCTGGGCCACCCTGCGTGAGCCACCACCGGGAGGCTCTCTCCCCTGCCGATCAGGCCCCCGCTGCGGCCAGTCCGACGCATAGCAGCTGCGACGGGGCGATCAGCACCGTGTAGGTGAACCCGGCTGCATACCTCTCGGCGTTGATTCCCGATGGAAGTTCGTCCAGCACGACAGGTTTCGGGTCGACGCGCAGGACTTGACCGGCCCTGCATACCGCGCTATACTTTTTTCATCACCGTCCGAGAAGGGCGGATTTTTCGTTTTGGCTCCCTGCGACTCCCCACAACCGGCTGTGCCCGTCGTCGGGTGCGCCGCCACCAACTCCTCCGGGAGCGACCGGGACTGCATACCCTCGCCAGAGCATCACCGAAGAAGCCTCTCCAAGACGGCGTTTTTCCAGTCATTCCGCGAGACTTGACGCCGCCTGCATACCGCGCTATATTGTTTCTATCACCGCCGAAGAAGGCGGGTTTTTTATTTTCTCTCCCCGGCCAGCCACGCGGCGGCACTCTGCGCGACGTGCAGGTCGTGCTCGGCGGCGCGCCCCGGGGCGGCCAGCGGGGTCAGGCGGGTGACGTCCGCCCAGACCTGCTGGCGCAGCAGCATGCCTCCCTCGCAGAGCAGCAGCGGGCCGTAGCGCAAGGCCGCCGCCTCCGGCAGGGCCGCGTAGGCCGGGTCGGGGCCGGCCCGGCGTTCCAGCCTCAACACCGGGTACCGCCAGAACCCCGGCGCGAGCACCTCCGCCGCGACGTGGTAGCCGCAGGTGCGCGCCCAGCGGCGCAGCGGTTCCGGACTGTCGTTGGGTTGCAGCACCAGCGCGTCCGGCACGCGATCCGGCGTGCGGGTCAGGACGCCCAGCATGGTCTGCGCGCCCATCCCGGTCATGCTCGCACTCTGCACCTCGCCGGGGGCCAGCGGGGCAAGGCCGTTCCCGGCGCGGACCTCCAGGCGATCCGTGAGGCCCGCGCGGGCGACGTTCACGCGGGCGTGTTCCAGCGGGCCGGGATTCACCTCGACGATCACGCCGCGCGTGACGCGGCCCAGCTGCGCCAGCCGGATGGGGAGGTGCGCGTGGTCACTGCCGATGTCCGCGTGAGTCTCGGCGCGGATCAGGTGCAGGGCCGCCTGGAGGCGCGCGTCAAGGTGCGGCATGCTGGTCATCGGGCGCGTCCGGGCGGTGGCCCTGGCGGGAGAGGATCACGGAGTACGCGCCCACGGCGAGAATCACGGCGGCGATGGCCGCGCCGTACACCAGGATGTCCGTCCCGCCCTTCCATTCCAGCGCGACGCTGAAGAAGTTCACGCTGAGCGCCACGATCACGATCCCGATCAGTTTCTGTTTCAGGTCGTCGAAGGAGTCGATGTGCAGCCAGCGGGGCACGTTCTGCACGCGGCCCACGAACAGCGCCTGCAAGCCGAACGAGATGATCAGCAGCGCCACGCCGACCAGCAGCGTGTCGGCCTGCTCGACCGCCGCGACGATCAGGGTCTTGGTGGTGTGCGCCTCGCCCAGGTCACCCAGCGCCGCGCGGATCGTGACGTACGCCTGCGCGATGGCGGCGACGAACAGCGCGAGGCTGAACGCGAAGGAACTCAGCACGCCCAGTTCCACGATCAGTCGCGTGAACCCGAACGCGCCGGCCAGCGTGACGCGCCGCGTGCGGCTCAGGGGCGGGGCGGGACGTTTGGGCATGCCGCCCAGCATACCGGGGCCCTTCAGGTGACGGGGCCGGGGAGGGGGCGCACCTCGTCCCCCAGGCGGATCACGCCGCCCCGGATCACGCGCGCCGTCAGGCCCCCGTGCCCGCGCACGGCGTTGTATCCGCCCTCGCCCAGCGTCTCCTCCATGCGGGAGCAGGGGTGGCACTCGCCGGTGCCTTCCAGGATCACCTCTCCGATCTGGAAGCGGCGGTCCTTCAGGGCCAGCAGGGGTATGCCGCGCACGGCGATGTTGCGGCGCAGCTGCTCCGGGCTCGCCTCGTCCAGTCCGGCCAGCGCGGCGATCACGGGCAGGTGCTCGGCCTGGATCAGCGTCACCTGCCGCCGCCCCGGCCCGCCGGGAATGGCGGGGGCGTTCGCGGGGCGCGCGGCCTCCCCGGCCTCGCCGGTCAGGGCAGTCAGGCGCGGCGGGGCGAGCTTGCCGTGATCGCCGACTAATCCCACCAGCGGGTGCGCCTCGACCTCCGTGACTGCCTGCACGGGCGCGCGGCGCGCGGGGCGCAGGCCCAGCCACTCGACGGCGCCGGGTCGGGGGAAGGTGTCACGCAACTCCTGAATGGTCTTCACAACGGGCATGCTAGCGGGCGGCGCCTGTTATGCTGGTCGGCATGAGGCGTCTGACCCGACGTGCGTATCCCTGCCCGCCGCCACCGGTGGGAGCAGGGTCAGTCACAGCCTGAAATCCAACCCCCGAGCGGCGCATCCGGACAGTCCTGGTGCGCCGCTCCCCTATGGAGTGAAGATGCAAGAACCCGCCCCCATCCGTTGGAACCTGCCCGTGGACGAACAGATCGACCTGCTGCGCCGCGGCGTCGTGGACCTGGTGTCCGAGGACGACCTGCGCCGCAAACTGGCGAAAGGCCAGCCGCTGCGCGTGAAGCTGGGCGCCGACCCGACCCGCCCGGACCTGCACCTGGGGCACGCCGTGATCCTGCGCAAGATGCGCCAGTTCCAGGACCTGGGCCACAAGGTGATCATGCTGATCGGTGATTTCACCGCGATGATCGGCGACCCCAGCGGTAAGAGCAAGACCCGCCCGCCGCTGACGCTGGAGCAGACCCGCGAGAACGCCAAGAGCTACCTGGAGCAGTGCCGCCTGATCCTGCGCCAGGAGCCCGAGGTGCTGGAAATCCGCTACAACGGCGAGTGGCTGGAGCCCATGGGCTACGCCGACGTGATCCGCCTCGCCAGCCGCTACACGGTGGCGCGCATCATGGAACGCGACGACTTCCGCAAGCGCTTCGAGGGCGGCGTGCCCATCGCCGTGCACGAACTCCTGTACCCCCTGACGCAGGGTTACGACAGCGTGGCGCTGGAGGCCGACGTGGAGCTGGGCGGCACCGATCAGCTGTTCAACAACCTGGTGGGGCGCGCGCTGCAGCGGGATTACGGGCAGGAGTCGCAGGTCGTGATGACCCTGCCGCTGCTGGTCGGCCTGGACGGCACCGAGAAGATGTCCAAGAGCCTCGACAACTACATCGGCCTGACCGACGAACCGCACGAGATGTTCGCGAAGCTGATGAAGGTCCCCGACCCGCTGCTGGACAACTACTTCACGCTGCTGACCGACCTGCCCCGCCCCCACATCGAGGAACTGCTGGCCGGGCACCCGGTCGCCGCGCACCGCGAACTGGCGCGCGAGGTCGTGGCGTGGTTCCATCCGGACGCGGACCTGGACGCCGCCGAGGCCCGCTTCCGCAGCGTCGCCAAGGGTGGCATTCCGGAGAACATCCCGACCGTGACGGTCCCGGCGGCGGATCTGGACGACAGCCTGGATACCGGGCGGATCAGCATGGTGAAACTGGTGGTGCTGGCGGGCCTGGAGCCCAGCAACGGCGCGGCCCGCAAGCTGATGCAGAACCGGGGTCTGAAACTGAACGGAGAGGTCTTCACGGACCCGCACGGCAGCCTGACCCGTGAGCAGCTGTCCCAGGAGGGCGGCGCGGTCATCCAGAAGGGCAAGGACAAGTTCGCACGGCTGGTGCTGGGGTCCTGATCCACCCGGCCCCTTCATGGGGCCTTCACGGGCCTCCCAGAGGCGCGGCGGCCCGGTCTTCATCCAAGCTTTAGTTCTGGAGAGGCTGGGAAAGTTATGCACAGGACGCTGTGGACAACTGTCCCAGCCTGTGGACGACCGCTGGGCGCCGATAAACCCTGTGTATAACCCAGCAGTTATCCACAGGGACGGTGTGGAAAAACCCCGTCCCTGTGGATAAAAATCTGACGCTCAGATGAAGTTTGCACCCGGACCAGCCGGAAACCGCCCGCCCCGGATCAGGGCTGCAGCAGGTCTTCACGCAGGCGCTCGACGCGCAGCATGTTCGTGGTGCCACGCACGCCGAACGGCACGCCGGCCGTGATCACGTACCGGTCCCCGACATCCGCCAGGCCGCTGCGGCGCAGCTCGTCGTTCGCGATGCGGACCATGTCGTCCGTGTTGCGCGGGTCCTCGCTCAGGACCGGCACGACGCCCCAGGACAGCGCCAGCTGATTGCGGGTCTGCTCGTTGGGCGTCAGTGCCAGGATCGCCAGCGGGGGACGGTTCTTGGCAATGCGGCCCGCCGCGCCGCCGGTGCTCGTGAAGGTCACGATCGCCGGGGAATCCAGCTTCTCGCCGATGCTGCACGCCGCCGACGCGATGGCGTCCTGGGCGAGTTCCGTGTCGATCACCAACGAGCGCTGCAGCATCTTGTAGTGCTCGCTGCCCTCGGCCTCGCGGGCGATGCGGGCCATCATGGCGACCGACTCGACCGGGTACTGCCCGGCAGCGGATTCCGCCGAGAGCATCACGGCGTCGGTCCCGTCGTAGATGGCGTTCGCCACGTCCGACGCCTCGGCGCGGGTGGGGCGCGGCAGGCTGATCATGCTCTCGAGCATCTGCGTGGCGGTGATCACGGGCTTCCCGGCCTCGCGGCACATGCGGATGATGCGCTTCTGGATGGTCGGTACCTGCTCGGGGCGCATCTCGACGCCCAGGTCACCGCGGGCCACCATGATGCCGTCCACTTCCTTCAGGATGTCCTCGAACCGGTCCACCGCCTGCGGCTTCTCGATCTTCGCCATCAGCTTGGCGCGGCTGCCGAAGCGGGACATGTAGTGGCGGGCCAGCAGCAGGTCGTCGCGGGAACGCACGAAGCTCAGCGCCACCCAGTCCACGCCCAGTTCCGCGCCGAACTCCATGTCCTGCACGTCCTTCTCGGACAGTGCGGGCACGCTCAGGTCCGCCTCGGGCACGTTGATGCCCTTGTTGTTCTTCAGGACGCCGCCGATCACGACGGTGGTCAGCACGTCGTTGCCACGCACGCCCTCGACGCGCAGGGCCATGTTGCCGTCGTCGAGCAGCAGGGCCATGCCGGGGTGCACGTCGCGCACGAGGTCCTTGTAGGTGGTGCCCACGCGGGTCTCGTCACCCTCGACGTCGTCCATGGTGATCGTGAACTTGTCGCCGGGGGCGAGGGTCACGCTGCCGTCCTTGAAGCGCGCCACGCGGATCTTCGGACCCTGGAGGTCCTGCAGGATCCCGATGGTGACGCCCTTCTTGGCGGCGAGTTCGCGGACCATCTGCACGGTCTGGCGGTGGTCCTCGGGGTCGCCGTGGCTGAAGTTCATGCGCACGACGTTCAGGCCGGCGTCGATCATGCGGCTCAGCACCTCGGGGGAGCGGCTGGCCGGGCCGACGGTGGCCACGATCTTGGTGGAACGGTCAATCTGTTTCATCTGGAATCCTTTCCAAGCGCGGGAAGAGCGGCGGGCGGTCAGGGTCTCCCCCGCCGCCCGCCCGCCGGGGTCAGCGCAGCGCCTTGCGGCCGGGGAACACCGCGCGGTCACCTAGGCTGTCCTCGATGCGCAGCAGTTGGTTGTACTTCGCGATGCGGTCCGAGCGGCTGGCCGAACCGGTCTTGATCTGCCCGGCGTTCGTGGCGACCGCCAGGTCCGCGATGAAGCTGTCCTCGGACTCGCCGCTGCGGTGGCTGATGATCGTGCCGTAGTGGTGCCGCTTGGCCAGTTCGATGGCGTCCATCGACTCGGTCAGGCTGCCGATCTGGTTGACCTTCACGAGGATGGCGTTGCCGACCTTCGTGTCGATGCCGCGCTGCAGACGCTCGGGGTTCGTGACGAACAGGTCGTCGCCGACCAGCTGCACGCGGTCGCCGATCTTGGCGGTCAGCTGCGCCCAGCCGTCCCAGTCGTCCTCGGCGAGGCCGTCCTCGATGCTCACGATCGGGTAGCGGCTGGCCCAGTCGGCCCAGAAGTCCACCATCTCGGCGGTGCTGAGGACGCGGCCCTCGGATTCGAGGTGGTACTTCCCGTCCTTGAACAGCTCGGTCACGGCCGGGTCCAGCGCGATGGCGATGTCCTTGCCGGGCTCGTAACCGGCCTTCTCGATGGCCTCGAGGAGCACGTCCAGCGCTTCCTCGTTGCTCTTGAGGTCCGGGGCGAAGCCGCCCTCGTCGCCGACGTTGGTGTTGTAACCCTTCTTCGACAGGACCTTCTTGAGGCTGTGGAAGGTCTCGGCGCCGTAGCGCAGCGCCTCGCGGAAGCTGGGCGCGCCGACGGGCATGACCATGAATTCCTGGAAGTCCACGCTGTTGTCGGCGTGCGCGCCGCCGTTGATGACGTTCATCATCGGGACCGGGAGGGTCTTGGCGTTGCTCCCGCCCAGGTAGCGGTACAGCGGGATGTTCAGTTCGGCGGCGGCGGCGCGGGCCGCGGCGAGGCTGACGGCCAGGATGGCGTTGCCGCCCAGGTTGCCCTTGTTGGGGGTGCCGTCGGTCGCCATCAGCGCGGCGTCGATGGCGGCCTGCTCACTGGCGTCCAGGCCGACCACGGCCGGGCCGAGGGCCTCGTTGACGTTCTTCACGGCCTGCTGCACGCCCTTGCCGAGGTAGCGGCTGCCGCCGTCGCGGAGTTCCAGGGCCTCGTGGGTGCCGGTGCTGGCGCCCGAGGGCACGATGGCGCGGCCCTGCAGGCCACTGTCGAGGTGAACTTCGGCTTCCACGGTGGGGTTCCCGCGCGAGTCCAGCACTTCACGGGCAATCACTTTCTGAATCTTCATCCCTGTTTCCTCCCGGATCACGGCCCTGTCGCCCGCAGGCGAGTAGGTGTACTTCAGACACTATAAGCGGGTGCCCCTGCAGAAAGATGCACCCGGTTCAACTTCCGGTGCAGACAGGTGAGGCCGCGCGCCCCACCCGCCCGCCGCCTCACACGCGCAGGGTCACCATCACGGCCATGTACCCGCCGCCGCCCGCCGCGCGAAAGATCGCCGGACTGGTCGAGCCCGAGAACAGCAGTTCCGCGTCCCCGTCGATCGGCCCCAGGGCGTCCAGGACGTGCCGGGCGTTGAAGGCGAGGCTCATGGCGGGCTCGCTGCCCCCCTGCACCACGTCCAGCGTGTCCTGCGCGCGGCCGTAGTCACCCTCGGCCGCCAGCCGCAGCTTGCCCTCGGACACGAGGAACTCCACGCGGTTGTTCGCGTTCTTGTCGGCCAGCACTGCCACGCGGTTTACAGCTTCCTTCAGGGCCGTCGCGGGCAGCGTGACCTGCAGGCGGATCTCCTTCGGGATCACGCGCTCGTAGTCCGGGAAGTCCCCATCCAGCAGCTTGAGGTTCATGTGCACGCGGTCGGTCGTGACGCTCAGCTGCCCGTCGCCGTACGTGAAGCGGGCCTCGCCGTCCTTGAGCACGCGGATCAGTTCGTCCACGCTGCGTGCCGGGATGATCAGGTTGCGGCCGTCCCCGCTGGCCGGGAAGTCCCGGATCGCCACGCGGTATCCGTCGGAGGCGACCACGCGCGCGCCCTCGGGCCGGTGCTCGAGCTTGATGCCGCGGAACACCGCCTGGAAGGCCTCGTTGCTGGCGGCGTAGCGGACGCTGGACAGCGCGCGGGCCAGTTCGGTCGCGTCGAGGCTCACGTCGGCCTGCGCGGGGAAGCTCAGCGGGGGATACGCGTCGATGTCGCCGGTCTGGAGTTTGAAGTCCGAGCCACCGGCCCGCACCGACAGTTCCGAACCGCTGAGCTCCAGTTCGACCAGTTCGCCGCCCAGGTTGCGCACGATCTGCGCGAACAGGTGGGCAGGCACCACGAAGTTGCGGGGGTCCTTGACCTCGGCCGGGACGAAGCACGACAGGTCGATTTCGAGGTTGGTGCCGGACAAGGTCAGGCCTGCTTCGCTGGCCTCGACCTTCAGGGCGGTCAGCAGGGGGTTGCTGCTGCGGCTGGGGATGACGCGTTCCAGAAGGCCCAGGCCTTCGCTGAGGATTTTCTTGGTGACGTGTACGTTCATGCGTGCCTCTCTGTTTGGTCCCTATCTTTTATCTGTCTTTATTCTAAAAAAAGATAGTAGTAGTAGTAATAGGTCCTGTGGAAACTGTGGATAAGTGCCTTGGGGCTGCGCTGGGCGCGGATGTGTCTTGTGGACAAAATTGTGGATAACTGGCACTTTCCTGTGGATAACCTGTGGACAACTTGGGGACTTATCCACAACCTCTCAGGGCTTCAGGTTATCCACAGACTTATCCACAGCAAAACTACCGGTTATCCACAGCTTATCCACAGGGTTATCCACAGCTCGTGAAATGCTGCACAGATGTTTGGAACGGAAAATGGAACTTATTCTGAGTGGGGAAGAAAGAACAGGAGGAATTACGCATCCGAATCCTCGTCTTCCTGACCCTTCATCCGGCGGCGCAGCAGCTCCACCGCCGCCGTCAGTTCACTGTCCTTCCCCATCTGCTCCGACACCTTGCTGATCGCGTGCATGACCGTCGAGTGATCCCGCCCGAAGAACTGCCCGATCTCCGGCAGGGAATGATCCGTCAACTCGCGGATCAGATACTGCGCCACCTGCCGCGCCTGCACCACCTCACGCACCCGCCCGGAACCGCGGATCACGTCGGGCGGCATGTTGAACTGCGCGGCCACCTGCCGCAGCACGTCCATCATCTCCACCTTCACTTCCTGCGGCGCGAACACGTTGCTCAGCGCCTTGGCCGCCACAGCCCGGCTAAAGGGCACGTTGTTCAGGCTGGAGAACGCCACCACCCGCATCAGCGCGCCCTCCAGCTCGCGAATGTTGCTCGTCACCTGCCGCGCGATGAGTTCCAGCACCTCCTGCGGGATGTCGATGCGGTTGTGCTCCGCGTTCATCTTCAGGATCGCCACGCGCGTCTCGTACTCCGGCGACTGGATGTCCGTGATCAGACCCCACTCGAAGCGGCTGCGCAGGCGACCTTCCAGCGTCTGGATGTCCTTCGGCGGCCGGTCGGAACTCAGGATGATCTGCTTGTGGCTCTCGTACAGCGCGTTGAAAGTGTGGAAGAACTCCTCCTGCGTGCGCTCCTTACCCGCCAGGAACTGGATGTCGTCCACCAGCAGCAGGTCCACCGAACGGTACCGGTTCCGGAACTGCGTCATCTTGTCGTCGCGGATCGCGTTGATCAGGTCGTTCGTGAACGACTCGGTGGACACGTACTCCACCCGCTTCCCGGGGAAGCGCTCGAGCATGTAGTGCCCGACCGCGTGCATCAGGTGGGTTTTCCCCAGGCCCACGTCCCCGTAGATGAACAGCGGGTTGTACGCCTTGCCGGGGGACTCCGCGACGGCCAGAGCCGCCGCGTGCGCGAGGTTGTTGTTCGGACCCACTACGAAGTTCTCGAAGGTGTACTTCGGGTTCAGCACCTTGCGGTTCTCGGTGAACGTCGGCGCGGCGCGCGGCGCGGGCAGGCTGGGCGGCGGGGGCGGGTCACTGGGCAGCAGCAGCGCGTCCTGCGCGGCGGGCAGCACCTGGAAACTCACCTGCGGATTCTGCGCGCCCAGGCTGCGCAGCGCGTCCTCGAGGAGCTTCAGGTAGTTCTTACGGAACCACTCCTGCGCGAAGGAATTGCGCACCCCCAGCACCAGCGAGCCGTCCTGCACGCCCAGGTTCTTCACGGGCGCGAACCAGGTGTGGTACTCGACCTCTGTAATGTTCTTGCGGACGTACCCCAGCACGTCCGACCAGATTTCCTGCGAGATAAGGCGCACCTCCCTTAAGGCACTCTTGAGCGGCAGCCAGCATACCACCGACCTCCTCTCTCCCGACGCGAGAAAAGGCGGGTCTCTCTCTCCCTGGTCTCAGGGCTGAGCGCGGATAGAAGCCAGCACCTCGGCCTCCCGCTCGGCACTCAACGCGTAGCTCAGGTCCGCCCGCTCACTCCAGGCCCGGGTGTCCCGCGCCGTGACCTCCGGCGCGGTCAGGGTCAGTCCGGCCGCCAGGGCTCGCTCGGCACTGATGTCCATCAGGCCCCCCTGCGGCGCGGCGTCCGGGATGAACAGCGGCAGCTCCCGGAAGCCCAGCTCCAGTGCCTCCAGCTGCGCCGCGTCCACCCACACCGGCTCCTGGATGCCCAGCACCTGCGCGAACTGCGCCCAGCTGAGGCGCGGCCCGGCCAGGTTGAACACGCCCCCGATCCCCTGCTCCACGACCTGCACCGTGAAGCGCGCCAGGTCCCGCCCGTCGATCACCTGCACGTGATCCGACCCGTCCCCCGGCAGCAGGGTCTCCCCTCCTCTGCTCGCCCGGTCGGGCCAGTAGGGGTAGCGGGCGGTGTGATCGAACGGCCCCGCCACGATCTGCGGCCGCAGGATCGTCGCCGCCTCTCCGAACGTGCCCTGCACGATCTGCTCGCAGCTGACCTTCAGCGGCCCGTACAGCGGCCCCGTCACCTCGGTCGTGTCCTCCGGCGCGGGCGGCAGCAGCGGATCATCCTCGCGCACCGGGTGCCGGTCCGGCTCGGCGTACACGCTGGCGGTACTGATGAACACGTAGCGGCCCACCCGGCCGCGCAGCGCCTCCGCGCTCGCCCGCACCGCGGACGGCAGGTACCCGCTGACATCCACGCAAGCGTCCCAGGAGCGGCCCGCCAGGGCGTCCAGCCCCCCCGCCTCGCCCCGGTCGCCGCGCAGCCGCTCGACGTTTGCGGGCAGCTCGTCGGCCGTGCGGCCGCGCGTCAGGATGCTCACGCGGTGCCCCGAGGCCAGGAACGCCATCACGATGTGCCGACCCACGAACTGCGTGCCGCCCAGAATCAGGATGTCCATGCGCCTATCCTGTCACCCATGAAGGTGAGGTTCACGCCGGGACGCGTCCGCGTCCGCATCGACGACCTGGAACTGGCCGCCCTGAACCGCGGCGAGCCGCTGCACGCCCGCGTGTCCTGGCCCGGCGGCGGCTGGACCCTGACCCTCGACCCGAACGGGCACGACGTGGCGGGCGGTGGGGGGACGCTCGCGGTGGGCCTCGCCCCACTGCTGGGGCAGCTGAGCGACCCCGCGCGGGAGGGCGTGACCCTGGGCGAGGGGCCGCGCGTCACGGTCGAGAAGGACTTCGGTCCGCAGCACGCGTAGACGCGCCGTCAGCGGCGCATCCAGCGGCCCCCGACCTCCTCGGCGAGGCCCAGCAGGTTCAGCATGACCAGCGCCGTCTGCACGTCCGGCAGCGGGAGGCCAGTGGCGGTCACGAGGTCGTCCAGCGTGACTGGTCCCGTCAGGGCCGCCAGCACCCGCGCCTGCTCGGGCGGGATGTCCGGCAGTGGGGCGTCCGGGACGCTGCCCCAGCCCAGCTCGGTCAGGACATCCGCCGCACTCTCGGTCAGGACGGCCCCGTCGCGGATCAGGGCGTGCGGCCCGGCGGCACGTGGATCCCCGGCGCGGCCCGGCACGGCGAACACCGTCCGCCCGCACTCCAGGGCGTGCGTGGCGGTGATCAGCGACCCGGACTTGCGTTCCCCCTCCACGACGACCGTCCCGGCGCTCAGCGCGGCGATCAGGCGGTTGCGGGTCGGGAAGTGATGCTGCGCGGGCCCGGTGTCCAGCGGGTACTCGCTGACCAGGGTCAGCTGCGCGGCCAGCCGGGTGTTCTCCCGCGGGTAGATGCGGTTCACGGCGCTGCCCAGCACGCCGAGACTGACCCCGCCCGCCTCGACGGCCGCGCCGTGCGCAGCGGTGTCGATGCCGCGCGCCAGGCCACTCACGACGATCACCCCGGCCCGGGCGAGGTCCGCCGCGAGCATCCGCGTGAACGCCTGCGCGTGCGGACTGGCCGCGCGCGTCCCCACAATGCCGATGGCGCGCGGCACGGTCGGCAGGTCCGGGAGCGGGCCGCGCACCCACAGGGCGGGCGGCGGGTCGCCCAGCGCGTCCAGCGCCGCCGGGTACCCGGGCAGGCCGCGCAGTAGCAGCGTCACGTCCTCCTGCGCCACCTTCGCCAGTTCCTGATCGGCGCGGGTCAACATGGCCGGATCACCGACCGCCTGCGCGGCGCGGGCGTCCAGGCCCGGCACCTCCCGCACCTGCCGCAGGGGGGCCTGCCAGGCGGCGCTCGCGGACCCGAAGTGGGCGCGGAGGGCCTCGATCCGGCGGGGGCCCAGACCCGGCGAGAACCGCAGGGCCAGGAGGGCCCGGCGCTCGTCCGGTGGAACGGGAACAGCGGGTTCGAACAGGGGACGGGTCACCCGGTCAGCATAGAAGCGGGGCCGGGCGGCCGTTGACTCAGCTGCCCGGCCCCCCGGCCGGGGTGAGGGGCGGTTCGTCCAGCAGGTCACTGTCGGCCAGGTCCTCGCCCTCGTCGTCGCTGAGGGCCACGCCCGGCAGCGTCAGCGTGAACAGGGCGCCGCCCTCCGGGTGCGTCGAGCCGGTCAGGTCCCCGCCGTGCATCCGCGCGATCTGCCGCGCGACGCTCAGGCCCAGGCCGCTGCTGCCTGCCCCGCTCACGAACGGTTCGAAGATCTGGTCTCCCAGCTCGGGCGGCAGGCCCGGCCCGGAGTCCCGCACGCGGAAGCACAGCTGCTCGGGCGTCTCGTGCAGGTCCAGCGTGACGGTGCCCTCGGCACCCGCGTGGCGGCGCCCGTTCGCCAGGAGGTTGCGCAGCGCCTGCGTCAGCCGGTCCGGGTCGCACAGGATGCCGCTGCCCCAGTGTCCGGTGAAGGTGGTGCCCGGCACCAGCCGGTCGAGCCGGTCGCGCAGCGTCTGCGCCGGGATGTAATGCCACGCGAGTTTCAGTTCCAGCTGCCCGCGGGCCAGCTGCATCAGGTCCTGCGTGGTGAACGTCAGTTCGTCCGCGACCAGCGCGGCCCGCGCGACCTCCGGATCACCCAGCCGCGCCTCGGCCCGCTGGAGGCTGGCCTTCAGCACAGTCAGCGGGGCGCCCAGTTCATGCACGATCTGGCCCAGCAGCTGCTTCTCGCGCGCCTGCTGCGCCTCGATGCGGCCCAGCAGGCTGTTGATGGCGCCCAGCAGGCGCTGCACCTCGTCCTCACGCGCCGGGAGGGGCAGCGGTTCGAGGCTGTGCGCCGGGTCCAGCCGGTCCGCCAGATTCGCCGCCTGCTCCAGGCCAGCTAGCGCGCGCCGTCCCACCCACCAGCCGGTCAGCAGCAGAATCAGCGGGGCGGTGACCAGCGCCAGCAGCAACGCGCTCAGCGCACTCTGCCGCGCGGCGATCAGGTCGTCCTCCGGCAGGCCGACCCACAGCGTGCCGAAGTTCCCCGCCTGGCGTTTCACGGCCCGCACGGTCGTATTCTGGATCGGCACGCGCGTCAGCGACCCGAACGGGTACCCGGCGTCGATGTAGTCGCGCAGCGCCGGGCTGGCGGCGATCACCTGTCCGTCCGGGTCGATCAGCAGGGTGTACGCGCCCGCGCCCCCTGCCGTACGGCCCAGCCCGCCAGAGTTGCGGGTAAAGGCCTCGGCCAGCGTGTCGGCGCGGTCGTTCAGTCGGTCCACGAACTGCTGGTCCATGCGGGACAGCAGCAGCGACACGACGCCCAGCGTGATCAGCATCAGCAGCACCGCACTCAGGGCGCTGTAGGTCAGGGCCAGCCGGAAGCGCAGGCTGTGTCGCCACGCCACCCGCGCCGAGTACAGGCCCGCGCCGGGCGTGAGCAGCGCGGCCCGCCGCGCCCCGGCCGGGGTCGTGACGGGCCGCGCCTCAGGCGTCATCAGGCCTGCAGCACGTACCCGACGTTGCGGATCGTGCGGATGCGCAGGTCACTGCCCGCCTGCTCCAGCTTCTTGCGCAGCTGCGAGATCCGCACCTCGACACTGTTGCTGTTCGGGGTCTCCCAGCCGTACAGGTGAGACTCGATGTCGGCGCGAGAGAACACCCGCTCGGGCGTGCGCATCATCAGTTCCAGGATGCGGGCCTCATGCTCGGTGAGGTTGATGTTCTTGTCGTTCACGCTCAGCAGCAGGCTGCTGGTGGACAGGCTGGTGTTGCCCAGATTCACGCCGGTTCCGGCGGCCGTACGGCGCAGCAGGGCCGAGATGCGCGCGTCGAGTTCCGGCATCGCGAACGGTTTGGTCAGGTAGTCGTCCGCTCCGGCGTTCAGGCCCGCCACGCGCTCCTGCACGCCACTGCGGGCCGAGAGGACCAGCACCGGAGTGGACGAGTACTGTCGCAGCGCCTGCACCAGATCCAGACCGTCTCCGTCGGGAAGGTTCAGGTCGAGCAGGATCAGCTGGGCGGTGTGGGTGCCCAGCCAGCCCTGCGCGTCTTTCAGCGTGGCGGCGTGATGCACCTGATAATCCCCGGACAGGTATTCCTTGAGCAGGGGGCCGAGGTGTGGATCGTCTTCAACAACGAGGATCTGAGCCAGCATGGGTCTCCTTGAAGGGCGGCCGTCACGGGGACGGACGCAATGACGTGATCCTACCGCCGCGCTCGCAGGACAGTCTTGATGAAATCTGGGTGCTTCCTGACGGTTCCCTTGCGTTGAAGTCGCCAGACTCAGCGGTTCTGGCCAGGCGCCGCGGACTTCCGCAGGCCCGGCAGACTGACCGCCGAGTTGGCCACCTGGACGTTGACGGTCAGCTTGAAGCCCGTCAGGAACTTCGTGATGGGCTGCGGCGCGGCTCGCTCCTCTGGCAGGAGGTTCAGCGTGCCGTTCGTCAGCGTGCCGACGTACCGGCTCTTCAGGCCGGGGAAGGCGCCGCGGGTCCGTTCCTCGTCACTGGGCGCGAACAGGACCACGACCGGTCCGCTGTAATCCCCGGCCAGTCTCACCGTGACGCGCCCGCCACTGCTCTCGCCGTCGCCCAGTTTGGTGGACAGGTCGCGGTCCCATACGATCAGTTGCAGGGCCGCGGCGGGCGAGGACAGCAGGAGGGTGGTCAGCAGGGCAGTCAGGTAACGCATGGGATCAGGCAGGCTCCGGGGGAAAGGGGGCGGAAGATGCAGAATCGGCAGGTCAGGGTTGACCTGTGATTGCCCAGCGTACCAAGCGCACCTGACGCCCGGCTGAACGCTCGCCGATCCTTCGTGACCTGAGCTTACCCCGGCCGCTCTTGCGCAGGTCTGACGCGTCCCACAGATGCGCGGGAGGCCGGGACGTGCGCACGCCCCGGCCTCCCGCGTCAGCTGGGCGCGGCTCAGCTGTGCGTCATGTCGAGCGGCACGACCCACTGCGCGAACTCGTCCTCGGTGACGTAGCCCAGGCTCAGGGCGGCCTCCTTCAGGCTGCTGCCCTCCTTGTGGGCCTTCTTGGCGATCGCGGCGGCCTTGTCGTACCCGATGTGCTTGTTCAGGGCGGTGACCTGCATCAGGTTGATGCTGAGGTTGTGCTCGATCTTCTCGTAGGCGGGCTCGATGCCGACGGCGCAGTTGTCGTTGAACGCGAGGCAGGCGTCACTGATCAGACGGATGCTCTCCAGCACGGCGTGCACCATGACCGGCTTGAACACGTTCAGCTGGAAGTTCCCCTGCGAGCCCGCAAACGCCACCGTGGCGTCGTTCCCGAACACGCGCGTGGCGACCATCGTCATCGCCTCGGACTGCGTGGGGTTCACCTTGCCCGGCATGATGCTGCTGCCGGGCTCGTTCTCTGGAATGACGATCTCCCCGATGCCGTTGCGGGGCCCGGACGCCAGCCAGCGCACGTCGTTCGCCATCTTCATCAGTGCGCCCGCCAGGGTCCGCAGCGCCGCGCTGGTCTGCACCAGGGCGTCGTGCGCACTCAGGGCCGCGAACTTGTTCTCCGCACTGCGGAACGCGAAGCCCGTCTCCTCGGCGTACTTCTTCGCGGCCAGATCACCGAACTGCGGGTGCGCGTTCAGGCCCGTCCCGACCGCCGTGCCGCCGATTGCTAGTTCCAGCAGCCCCTCGCCGGCGTGCCGCACCTCGGCCAGCGCGTAATCCAGCTGCGCGACCCAGCCGCCGATCTCCTGACCCAGCGTGATCGGCGTGGCGTCCTGCAGGTGCGTGCGCCCCACCTTCACCAGCCCTGCATGCTCCTGCGCCTTCGCGTCCAGGGTGTCGCGCAGCTTCCCGACACTGCCGTACAGCCGCTCGTTCAGTTCCAGCACCACCGCGATATGCATCGCCGTCGGGAAGGTGTCGTTGCTGCTCTGACCCCGGTTCACGTGATCGTTCGGATGCACCGGCTTCTTGCTGCCCAGCTCGCCGCCCGCGATCTCGATCGCGCGGTTGCTGATCACCTCGTTCGCGTTCATGTTGCTCTGCGTGCCCGACCCCGTTTGAAACACCACCAGCGGGAAGTGCTCATCCAGCGTCCCGGCGATCACCTCGTCCGCCGCCTGCACGATCAGGTCCGCCACGTCACGCGGCAGCTCACCCAGGTCCGCGTTCGCCTGCGCCGCGCCCTTCTTCAGGATGCCCAGCGCGCGGATCACGGGCCGACCCCACACGAACGTGTCCCGCCCGATCGGGAAGTTATGAATGCTGCGCTCCGTCTGCGCGCCCCAGTAACGGCTGGCATCCACGTCAAGGGTGCCCATCGTGTCCGACTCTCTGCGGTAGGTCGTCATACAGCGGCAAGTCTAAACGCCACCGGCTGTCACACGTCCGGGAACGCGGCCGCCCCGTCCGGCCCACCCCCCGGCAGCGGCTCGTCGCGCCACCCGTCCCGCCCACCACGCTTCGCGGCGTACAGGTGCTCATCCGCTCGCGCCACCACGCTCGGCAACGTATCCCCGGGCCGGGCCAGGGTCACTCCCGCACTGATGGTCACGATCCCCACCCCTTCCATGGCCTGCGTACGGAAGGTCTGGCACAGCCGCTCCGCCAGCGCCCCCGCCTCCAGCCGGTCCATCCCCGGCAGGGTCATCAGGAACTCCTCACCCCCCCAGCGGCCCACCCGACCACCCGGCGGCAACTGCGCCTCCATCAGCCGCGCGGCACGCTCCAGCACCTCATCCCCCACCTGATGCCCGAACGTGTCGTTCACGCGCTTGAAGTGATCCAGGTCCAGCAGCAGCGCTGCCCCCCCCGACGTCAGCAGTTCCTCCACCGCCGGGTACATGCCCCGCCGGTTCGGCAGATTCGTCAGCAGGTCCGTGTGCGCCAGCCGCTCCATGACCTCCACGGCGCTGCGCTGCGCCTCGAACTGCCCCCGGTACCACGACAGCGCATGCACGAACAGCAGCACGATCCCCAGCGTCAGCTGCACCCGCGGCAGGTCCGCCGACACCGGCCCACCATTGAGCGCCAACCCGGCCCACGGCACCACCACGGCCAGTACGAACAGCCCCGCGTTGTAGCGCCCCGCCACCCGGTTCGGAAACAGCAGATACGCCAGCATGACGTTCACGACCACCGACCAGTACAGCAGGTCCGACCCGCCCGTCAACGCCGGACGCTGCACCTCTTCCAGCAGCGCCTGCGCGAACACCTGCACATTCACCGTGAAGAACATCAGGCGTTCCACCAGCGGCAGCGGCTTCCCGAGCAGCAACCACACCAGACTGAACACCGCCGGGATCATCGTGACCGGCAGCACCACCTGCACGTACACATTCCGCACGCCCGAGGCATACGCCAGCACATTCAGCGTCAACGCCACCAGCAGCCCCAGAATCAACGCCAGCAGATACAGCGTCCGCCGCATCTGCTCCGGTGGACGCCACACGGGCGGCCCGGCAACTGGGCGCGACCGGGGCGGCGACATGAAGCCAGCGTACTCCTGGCCTCCCCGACCCCGTCAGCCCCCCAGTGGGGCCACCCCATACAATTTTGCTCAGGCGCGGGCACCTCGTCTCACTCTGCGCACCAAGGGCGCACGACGAACAGAAAAAGAAGAAGACGGCCACCTCTGAAAGTCAGCCGTCGAAAACGTCCGCAACACCGTTTCTGTGAATTGCACTCCTTGCGACGGGAGCGCATGTCCTCGCTGTTGCTCGCTCAATCTATCCTCTGCCCGGGCTGATTGAGTGAGTCTGGAGTCTCCACACGTATGACGGATACCCTCCCAATCGCACTTTTCGGACTGGTTGCCTTTCTCGCTGTCCTGCTTGCCCTGGGAACCAAGCTGCCCCTGACGGCTCTGCTGAACTTTCGGAGCTCCTCCGGGCATGAAATGGCCGTCGCCGCAGCATTCATCACGTTCCTGACCTTCCTCCTCAAACTCTGAATTCTGCGGCTAGAGCGGCGCTCCTCGGGTGAGGTAACGCCGCTCTAGACTGTCCATATGCGGCAGTACCTTGACCTGATGCGCCACGTTCTGGAGAACGGCACCGACAAGACCGACCGGACCGGCACCGGCACCCGCTCGGTATTCGGCGCGCAACTGCGCTTCGACCTCCGGGACGGCTTCCCCCTGGTCACCACGAAGAAGGTCCACCTGAAAAGCGTCATCTACGAACTGCTGTGGTTCCTGCGCGGCGAGAGTAACGTCACGTGGCTGCAGGAACGCGGCGTGAGCATCTGGGACGAATGGGCCGCCCCAGACGGCGAACTTGGCCCCGTGTACGGCGTGCAGTGGCGCAGCTGGCCCACCCCGGACGGCAGCAGCATCGACCAGATCACTCAAGTCATCGAGCAGATCAAACGCACGCCGGACAGCCGCCGCCTGATCGTGAACGCCTGGAACGTCGCACAGATCGAAAACATGGCCCTGCCCCCCTGCCACGCGATGTTCCAGTTCTACGTGGCGGACGGGCGCCTCAGCTGCCAGCTTTACCAGCGCAGCGCGGATCTGTTCCTCGGCGTGCCGTTCAACATCGCCTCCTACGCCCTGCTGACCCTGATGGTCGCGCAGGTGTGCGGCCTGGAACCCGGTGAGTTCATCTGGACCGGTGGGGACGTGCACTTGTACAGCAACCACATGGAGCAGGTGGAACGGCAACTGGCGCGGGAGCCGCGTGCACTGCCCGTCATGCACCTCAACCCCGAGGTCAAGGACATCTTTGACTTCCAGTACGAGGACTTCCGCCTGGAAGGCTACGACCCGCACCCCGGCATCAAGGCCCCGGTGGCCGTGTGAGCGGCTGCATCTTCTGCCGGATCGTGGCGGGGGACGCGACCGCCAGCATGGTCGCTGGAAACGAACTGGCCGTCGCGTTTCTGGATATCGGGGCATTCACGCGTGGGCACACGCTGGTCGTGCCCCGGCGGCACGCGGTGACCTTTACCGACCTGACACCCGAGGAGGCCGCCGCCATGACCGCACTGGCACAGGAGGTCGCGCGCGCTATCCAGAGCAGCGAGGTGCGGGGCGAGGGCTTCAACCTCTGGATGGCGAACGGCGCGGCAGCCGGGCAGGACGTGTTTCACGCGCACCTGCACGTCTTCCCCCGGCATGCGGAGGACGGCGTGAGGGTAGCTGTAGACGCCCTGTCCCCCACCCGCGCTGAACTGGACGAGGTGGCCGCCGGACTGCGCCGCGCTCTGGAGCCCCTGTGACCCGTCCGTCGTTCGATGAGCTGGGGCTGGCGACGGCGCGGCTCTGGGCGACGCGCAGTGCGGACAGCAAGGTGCGGGTGGGGGCGTGCATCCTGGACCGGCATCACCGGGTGGTGGGGGTGGGGTACAACGGGCGCGCGGCGGGTGAACCGAATGAACGCGAGAGCCTGTCGCAGGGGCACAGTGGGTTCATTCACGCGGAGGTGAATGCGCTGCTGGCCGCCAACTGGAACGGCGAGGGGCACACGTTGTACGTGACGCATGAGCCGTGTGCAGCGTGCGCGCGGCTGATCGTGAATTCGCGGCGGGTGGGGCGCGTGATCTTCGAGACGGCGTACCGCGAGACGAACCGCGTGGAATCGGGCCTGCCGAGCGGGGAGCAGATCCTGCGGGATGCGGGGATCGAGGTGCGGCATGTCCCGGCCCCCTGAACTGGGCGAGGCTGAGCGGGTTGGCCCGGAACTGGTCGGCATCGTCGCGGTGACCGAGAACGGCGTGATCGGGCGGGACGGGGGGATGCCGTGGCACCTCCCGGCGGATCTGGCGCATTTCCGGTCGCGCAGTCGCGGGAAGCCGAACGTGATGGGTCGCAAGGTGTGGGACTCGCTGGGGGGGCGGCCGCTGCCGGGCCGGGCGAACATCGTCCTGACCCGAAATGCGGCGTTCAGCGCGCCGGGCGCGCAGGTGGCGCACTCGCCGCAGGACGCGCTGGCGCTGGCCGGGGACGCGCCGGAGGTGGCGATCATCGGCGGGGCGGAGGTGTACGCCCTGTACCTCCCGCAGTTGACGCGGGTGGAACTCACGCTGATTCACGCGCGGCTGGACGGGGACACGTTCATGCCGGACCTGGGGGACGGGTGGGTCGTCACGTGGGAGACGACGCGCGCGGCGGACGACGCGAATCCCTTCGACCTGACGTTCCGCACGCTGACCCGCCACCCCTGATCGGCTCACCGTGCCTTGCCTGCAGACTCGGGCGGGGCGCGGCTGACAGAATGCCGCTCATGAGTCTGGTGGATGTCGCCATCGTCGGAGCGGGCCCGGTGGGCCTCGCCGCCGCCATCGCCTGCAAGCGTGCAGGCCTGAGTTACGTGGTGCTGGAGAAAGGTTGCGTGGTGAACGCGATCTTCGAGTACCCCACGTACATGTCGTTCTTCACGACCGCGCCGGAACTGGAGATCGGGAATCACCCCATGGTGACCGGGCACGACAAACCCGACCGCCGCGACGCGCTGATGTACTACCGGCTGGTCGCGCAGCGCGAAGCCCTGAACGTCGAGCAGTACACCGAGGTGACCCGCGTGCACGCCGCCCCGGCAGGCTTCACGCTGGAAGTCGAGAAGCGCGACGGCACGCCCGGCGTGGTCGAGGCGCGGCGCGTGGTGGTCGCCACCGGGTACTACGACAACCCCCTCGCGCTGGGCATCGCCGGTGAGGACGGCGAGAACGTCAGCCACTACTACACCGAGGCGCACCCGTTCATGGGCCTGAACGTCACCGTGATCGGCGCCGGGAACAGCGCCGCCGACGCCGCGCTGGACCTGTGGCGCAGCGGCGTGAACGTCACCATGGTCGTCCGCGCGCCCGAACTGAAGAGCACCATCAAGTACTGGGTGCGCCCGGATCTGGAAAACCGCATCAAGGAAGGCAGTATCGCCGCGCACTTTGGTTCCCGCGTGGTCGAGATCCACCCCGAGCATGTGGTCGTGCAGCGCGAGGACGGCACCACCTGGGAGCTGCCCACGCACTTCACGTTCGCGCTGACCGGGTACCGCCCCGACCTCTCCTTCCTGGACGGCCTGAACCTCGCCACGCAGCCGGACGAGTGCCTGGTGCTGGACGAGCACTACCAGAGCAGCGTGACGGGCCTGTTCGTGGTGGGCAGCGCGGGCTTTGCCGGGCGGACGAATCAAGTGTTCATCGAGAACGGCCGCTTCCATGCCGATCACGCCGTCGCGGAGATCGCGCGGCAGCTGGCCGAGCGGGGCGTGCAGCCCGCCTGACCCCCTTGCGGGGGCCGCCCGGTGAAGACTGCCGGGCGGCCCTTTCATGGAGCGGCCGGGGGGGGCGTGGAATACTCGCCGCATGATCCCCGCATCCCGGCGCGCCCTGACCCTGGGCGCTCTGCTGCTCAGTGGCCCCCTGCTGCCCGCGTCCGCCCAGACGGGCACGGAGCCCTCCCCTCCCCCACCGGCGCAGACCATCCCCGCGATCCCGCCCACGCCGCCCGCCCCGCAGCCCACGCCAATTCCGGAGCCTCAGCCGACCCCGGAACCCACGCCCACCCCGACCCCCGAACCCAGCCCGGTACCGACCCCGGCTCCTCAGCCCGCGCCGCCCACTCCCACCCCGGAGGTCACCCCTGCCCCGGCGAAGATCACTGCGCCTCTGCTGATCACCGTGGAGGCCCAGTGGCCCGCGCTCGTGAACGGCAAGAAGACGACCGTGCCCTTCAGCCGCACCCTGACCATTCCCGGCAAGCGAGTGGAGGTCATCCGAGCGCGCGGCGTGATCACCGAGAGCCTGGAGCAGGAACTGGCGAGCTTCCTGAAGGGACTGCCCACCACCGCGCAGGACGCCCGTTTCGAGCAGCTGTGGGATGGCTGGGCGGTCGTGCAGCGGAACGGGCTGAAGGTGGACGCCGCGAAGGCCCGCGCGAACCTGTTGGCCGCCATCCAGGATCCGAAGGGCCTCAAGGTGACCATCCCAGTGAGTGGGCAGGTCGCGCCGAAACGCACCCTGGAGTACTTCGCGTCCCGCGGCATCACCGCGCACCTGGGCACCGGGCAGACGAACTACTACGGCAGCAGCGCCGCCCGCGTCACGAACATCCATGTGGGCACCCGCCGCTTCCAGGACCGCCTGCTGGACGGAAAGACCGTGTCCTTCAACCAGATGGTCGGTCCGATCAGCACCGGCACGGGCTTCGTGACCGGACTGGTCATCGCCGGGGAACGCACGGCGAATGGCGTGGGCGGCGGCATCTGCCAGGTCAGCACCACCGTCTTCCGCGCGCTGTACGCGGCGGGCCTGCCCATCCTGCAACGCCAGAACCACTCCTATCAGGTGCACTACTACGACCCACAGGGCCTCGACGCGACCATCTACCAGCCCAGCCTGGACCTGAAATTCGCCAACGACACCGGGGGTTCGCTGTGGTTCCAGAGCGACTGGGACGACGCGTCCTCCACTCTGACCGTGACCGTGTTCGGCAAGGCCCGCGACTTCACGGTTGAGATCGGCGCGCCCCGCACCCTGAGCAGCACGCCCGCCCCCGCCGACCGCCTGATCCGCGACGCCAGCCTGCCCGCCGGGCAGCGCAAACAGGTGGACTGGGCCGCACCCGGCGCGGTCATTGAGGTCACCCGCAAGTTCATGCGGGACGGGAAGGCCTTCAAGCAGGACACCCTCAAGAGCAGCTACCGGCCCTGGCCGAACATCTACCTCGTCGGCACCCGCTGACTACGTGAACAAGAGGCGGCCCCGGTCACCGGGGCCGCCTCTCGCCTGTTGTGGTCTCCTGCTCCGTTATTCCTCGGCGGCGTAGCCCAGGATCTCCAGAATCCGGTCGAGTTCCTCACGGGACGCGTAGTTCAGTTCCACGCGGCCCTTGTCCTCGCCCGTGATGCGCACGCGGGTGCCGGTGCGGCGGCTCAGGTCGAGTTCCACCTGCCGGAACGCGCGCGGCGGATTCACCTTGATCGGCGTCGGCTCGCGCTTCTCGCGTTTCAGGGCCTCGGCCTCGCGGACGCTGAGGCTGCGGGCCGTGATCTGCTCCAGCGCCCAGGCGCGGTCCGTGTCGGGCTGCGCGAGGATCGCGCGGGCGTGCCCGGCACTGATCTGCCCGTCGTCCAGCGCCCGCAGCGCCGGGGCGGGCAGCGTCAGCAGGCGCAGGGCGTTCGACACCGCGCTGCGGCTCTTGCCGACCGCCTGCGCCACGCCCTCCTGATTCAGACCTTGCTCCATGAGCGCCTGGTACGCGCGGGCTTCTTCCAGCGCGCCCAGGTCCTCGCGCTGCAGGTTCTCCACGATCGCGATCTCCAGCGCCTCGCGGTCCCCGAGGTCGCGGATGATGACGGGCAGTTCGGTCAGCCCGGCCAGCTGACTGGCGCGCCAGCGGCGTTCCCCGGCGACGATTTCGAAGTGGTCGTCGCGCGGGCGGACCAGCAGGGGTTGCAGGACGCCCTTGTCGCGGATGCTTTGCGCGAGTTCCGCCAGGGAGTCCGGCGTGAACACCTGACGCGGCTGGTACGCGGCCTGCACGATCTTCTCGACCTTCAGGGTCTGCACCATGGCGGGGGCGCTCTCGGCGGGTTTGCCGAGCAGGGCGTCCAGGCCGCGGCCCAGGCTAGATTTTTTCGACACGCTGCATCACCTCCTCGCTCAGGCGCTTGTACGCCGCCGCGCCCGCCGACAGCGGCGCGAACGCGTTGATGGGCTTGGCGAAACTGGGCGCCTCGGACAGGCGCACGTTGCGCGGTACGACCGACCAGAACACCAGCTCCCCGAAGTGCTGCCGGACCATGCTCTCGACTTCCTGTGAGAGGTTCGTGCGCCCGTCGAACATGGTCAGCACGACGCCCAGCACCTTCAGGCGCGGGTTCAGGCCGCCCTGCACGCGCTCGACGGTCTCCATCAGGCCCGCGAGGCCCTCCAGGGCGTAGTACTCGGCCTGCAGGGGAATCAGCAGCGCGTCGGCGGCGGCCAGCACGTTCACGGTCAGTGGCCCCAGGCTGGGCGGCGCGTCGATCAGCACCACGTCGTACCCGCTGATGGACGCCAGCAGGCGCGTCAGGGCGTCCGGGTCCTCCGCGAGTTCCACGCCCGCCCCCGCAAGGTCGGGCGTGGCGGGCAGCAGGAAGAGGTTCGCCTGCACGGTCTCCACGGTGTACTCGGCGGCGCGGGCCGGTTCGCCCAGCGCCTCGTACAGGCCCTGCGTGGCGCCGCGCTGCCCCAGGCCACTCGTGGCGTTCCCCTGCGGGTCCATGTCCAGCAGCAGCACGCGTTTCCCACCCGCCGCGAGGTACGCGCCGAGGTTGACGGCGGTGGTGGTCTTACCCACCCCGCCCTTCTGATTGACGACGCCCAGGACCTTCACAGCGGCCCCCGCGTGTGTTCGTGTCGCATGCCGTTCACCGTGCCGTCCAGAATAGCGGCTGCTGGTTGGGAACACCCTCGCGTCTGGGGTACTTCTTCGGGGTGGGTCCGACCTTCTCGATCACAACCAGGGTGCGCGCGTCGCCCAGCACCGGCAGGGTGAAGGCGTCCACCTCGGTCACGCGGCCCCCGACCTCGTCCGCCGCGCGGCGACCGGCGTGCAGTTCCTCCTCGCTGATCGGGCCCTTTTGCGCCACGAGCAGCCCGCCGGGCTTCAGCAGCGGTAGGCCCAGTTCCGCCAGGATCGGCAGGGCCGCCACGGCGCGGCACACCACCCGGTCGTACGTCTCGCGGTGTTCCGGGTCGCGTCCCAGCGTCTCGGCGCGGCCCACCAGCGGCGTCACGCCCTTGAGGTTCAGCGTCTCGGCGGCCGAGCGCACGAAGTCGATCTTCTTGCGGATCGAGTCGAGCGGCGTGAACGCGGCGTCCGGGCGCACGATCGCCAGCGGCAGCGTCGGGAAACCAGCACCGGTGCCGATGTCCAGCACGCGCAGGCCCGCGCCGTCCAGGTGTTCGCCGCGCAGGCAGCTCAGTGAATCCACGAAGTGCTTCAGGACGATGTCCGATTCCGTCTTCAGCGCCGTGAGGTTCACGCGGCTGTTCGCCTCGACCAGCAGGTCCAGCAGCTGCTCGAACTGCGGCAGCTGTCCTTCGACGTTCAGGCCGAGTTCTGCCGCGCCCTGACCGAGGAGTGCCTGTCCCTCGGGCGTCACAGGCCGTACCTGACTTTCATATCCTGATACCTCTCGTAGACGTGTTCATCGATGTCCTCCAGCGGCAGCCGGTCCAGCAGGGGCAGCAGCGTCTCGCGCAGCACCTCGCCGCGCGCCATCCACTGAAAATAGCGCCTGCCACCGTGGTTGTACGGCCCGTACAGCTTCGAGCCGGGGCACAGGCGCAGCAGCGTCTCGAAGAGTTTCTGGTGGCGGGTGTGCATGCGCAGCGTGATCTGCGGCTGCTTGCCGTCCCCGCCGAAGTGGCCCTCGCCGATCAGGATGCCCAGCAGCAGGCCGTCCTCGAATGGGGTGTTGGTGGTGTTCACTGCTCCGGTCATCGAACCTCCATTGTTTCACCGTCAAGTTTCCCGTGAAACGCAGGTACGGTCAAGCGACGAAAAAATCGGAGGGAAGATCACCCTCCGATCCATATTGTTTCACCGTCAGGTTTCCCGTGAAACGTCCCCACCCCGCTGTTTCAGGTGCACCAGCAGCGCGCTGATATCCGCGTGTCGCACGCCGGAAATCCGGCTGGCCTGCTCCACGGTCCGGGGCTGCGCGCGGCCCAGTTTCTCGCGCGCCTCGTTAGACAGCGCCGCGATCCCGCTGAAATCAATGCCCTCCAGGCTCAGGCCACGCGAGCGGTCCTCGGCGCGCAGCTGCACCTCGGCCCGGCGGATGTACCCGGCGTACTTCACACGGATCTCCACCGCCTCGCGCTCGGCGGGCGACAGCTCGGGCAGGGTCACGCCCAGCGCCTCCACGTCCGGCAGGCTGAACTCCGGGCGGCGCAGCCACGCGTCCCCGGTCTGCCCCTGTGCCCGCTGCCCTTCCAGCGCCGCGATGCCGCCCTGCACCCGCGCATACTTGGCCTGCACCCGCGCCAGTTCCGCGTCGTCCACCAGCCCCAGCGCGTGCCCGATGGGCGTCATGCGCTCGTCCGCGTTGTCCTGACGCACCAGCAGGCGGTGCTCCACGCGGCTGGTCATCATGCGGTACGGCTCGTTGCTGCCCTTGAACACCAGTTCGTCCAGCAGCACGCCGATGTACCCGGTCTCGCGCCCGATGAACGCCTCCTGCTCACCCAGCGCGCGGCGGGCCGCGGCCGTCCCGGCGATCAGGCCCTGCGCGGACGCCTCCTCGTAGCCGCTCGTGCCGTTGATCTGCCCGGCGGTGAACACGCCCGGCATCAGCTTCGATTCGAGGTTCAGGGACAGTTCCAGCGAGTCCACCACGTCGTACTCCACGGCGTACGCGTACCGCTGGATGACCGCCTGCTCGAAGCCCGGCAGTGAGCGCACCAGCGCGTCCTGCAGGTGTGGCGGCAGCGACGAGCTGAACCCCTGCAGGTACACCTCGCTGGTCTGCACGCCGTCCGGCTCCACGAACAGCAGGTGCCGGTCGTGATGCGCGAAGCGCACGACCTTGTCCTCGATGCTGGGGCAGTAACGCGGCCCCAGACCCTCGATATCCCCGGAGTACATCGGGGATTCGTGCAGGTTCTCGTTGATCAGGCGGTGCGTCTCGGCGGTCGTGTGCGTCTGCCAGGTGGGGGACTCGGCGGCGCGCGGACCGGGCGTGCCGGTGAACCCACGCGGGTCGGGATCGGCGGGAATCTCCAGCAGCTCGGCGAAGTTCACCGCGTCCGCCCGCACGCGCGGTGGCGTGCCGGTCTTGTACCGCTTCAGGATGTGCCCGGCGCGGGCCAGCGGCGCGGACAGGAAACGCGCGGGCGGTTCGCCCTGACGGCCCTCGGCGCGGGACTGCCGCCCGTACCACGTCACGCCGCGCATGAACGTCCCCGCCGCGACCACGACGCTGCGAGCCGCCAGTCGGCGCCCGTCGGTCGTGACGACCAGCCAGCCGCCCCGACCGTCGCTTTCCAGATCGGCGGCCTCGCCGCGCAGGATGTCGATGTTCGGATGCCCGAAGATCACGTCCTGCGCGCGCTCGGCGTACGCGTCACGTTCGTTCTGCACGCGCAGGGACTGCACGGCAGGGCCCTTGCTGGCGTTCAGGGTGCGGGTGTGGATGGCGGTCTCGTCGGCCAGTCGGCCCATCAGGCCGCCCAGGGCCTGCAATTCGAACACAAGCTGGCTCTTGCCGGGGCCGCCCACCGCGGGGTTGCAGGGCATGCGGCCCACGGTGGCGGGGTTCCCGATCAGCAGGGCCACGCGGGAGAACTTCGCGGCGGCCCACGCCGCTTCCAGTCCCGCGTGCCCACCACCTATGACCAAGACATTCCAGCCGCTCATCAGCCCACCAGTGTACCCGCCCCGAGAATGGGAAACGGTGATCCCGTGCGGCACTGTGTGGACCCCGCCGGGGGTGACCGGCCCAGCCGATCAGGGCCGTTGAGCCGCGCTGACCGCCCGCCTACCATGGGGGGTATGAACTTCGAGCAGCTGCGCGCCGACCTGATCGGGACCGACACCGTGATCCGCACGCCCTTCGGGGAGCGGCGCGTCACGTACGCCGATTACGTCGCGTCGGGCCGCGCGCTGCGCAGCGTCGAGGAACGTGTGGCGACCCTGGCGCTGCCGCTGTACGCGAACACCCACACCGAGGACAGCGCCACCGGCGCGCACTCCACGCACCTGACGCATCAGGCGGCCGAGTACGTCAAGGGGCAGCTGGGCGGCGACGCCACCTGCAAGCTGGTGTTCTGCGGGTCCGGCAGCACGGCGGCCGTGCGGCGCATGCAGGACATCCTGGGCCTGACGGTGGGCGCACACCACCGCGCCGCGATCCTGGCGGGCATGGCGGTGGGGGAGAGGCCGGTCGTGTTCGTCGGCCCGTACGAGCACCACAGCAACGAGATCAGCTGGCGCGAGACACTGGCCGAGGTCGTGGAGATCCCCCTGTGCGAACGCGGGAACCTCGACCTGGACGCGCTGGTCGCCGCGCTGAAGGACCCGCGCTACGCGGGGCGGCCCAAGATCGGGTCGTTCAGCGCCGCGAGCAACGTGACCGGCCTGCTGACCGACACCCGCTCGGTGGCGCGCATCCTGCACGCGCAGGGCGCGTACGCGTTCTTCGACTTCGCCGCCAGCGGCCCGTACGTAACCATCGACATGAAACCGGGCCGCCCTGACGGGTACGACGCGGTGTTCCTCAGCCCGCACAAGTTCGTGGGTGGCCCCGGCACGCCGGGCCTGCTGTGTTTCCGCGAGGACCTGTACCGGCTGGCGGTGCCCAGCACGCCGGGGGGCGGCACGGTCCGCTTCGTGAACCGCGAGCGGCAGGTGTACGTGGAGGACATCGAGGCCCGCGAGGACGCCGGGACGCCCGCGATCCTCGGGAAGATCCGCACGGCGCTGGCCTTCCGCGTCAAGGAGGACCTAGGCGCCCGGCAAATCACCGACCGCGAGCACGAGCTGTTCGCCCGCGCCCTGACCCGCCTGGGCGCGAATCCCGGCATCCGGCTGCTGGGGAACCTGGAGGCGCCCCGGCTGGCGTTCCTGTCGTTCCTGACCTTCACGCCCGGCGGGCGGCAGCTGCACCCCCGGCTGGTCGTGCGGCTCCTGAACGACCTGTTCGGCATCCAGGCGCGCGGCGGCTGCGCGTGCGCCGGGCCATACGGGCACGTCCTGCTGAACGTGGACGACCAGACCAGCGAGCGGGTGCTGCAGTGCGCCCTGAACCACGTGGACAGCGTGAAGCCCGGCTGGACGCGACTGAACCTCGCGCCGTGGGCGACGGACGAGGAGGTGGAGTTCCTGCTGGACGCCATTGAGTTCGTCGCGGAGCACGGCGAGCGGTTCCTGCCTCTGTACGACTTCGACTGGGATTCCGGCGCGTGGACGCACCCGGCGGACGCCGCGCCGATGGACCTGTTCGGTGACGCCCGGCCCTGGACGGCAGCGGGCGCGGTGCCGTACGCGGACTACCTGCGCGAGGCGCGTGCCCTGGCGGCTGGCCTGAGCCCGGCAGGGGAGGGGAGGGCGGTGCCGCCGAACGTGCCGGAGGATCTGGTCTTCTTCGCTCACTGACACAGGAGATCGGGTAGCCCTCCGGCGTCCGGCTGGTCTGGACGCCGGAGGGCCTTCTGATGCAGTCGGCAGGGCTGGAACCGGTTCGGCTTGCGGGGCAGGATTCGCGCCTCATGGGTAAAGCGTCTAAAATGCCTAACGAGCGTTTGCTAGACAGATGAACTTCCGGTCCCTCCCCCGCCGCGCGGGTGGGGCGCACCGGTCAGGAGGCCCCAGCCCATGATTCAACCCTTCACCCCCGAACCCATCCGCTTCGTCGCGGAAGACGGGACGCCGGTCCAGCCCCTCCCGGAGCGTTACACGCCCGAGGTGCTGCGCGACCTGCACCGCCTGATGCTCCAGGCGCGTGAATTCGACCGCAAACTCATCACGCTGCTCCGGCAGGGCCGCACGACCTTCTACGCGCAGTCCAGCGGCATGGAAGCCACCCAGGTGGGCCTCGCCCGCTCGATCCGCGTCGGGCACGACTGGGTCTGGCCGTACTACCGCGACCACACCCTGGGCCTCGCCATGGGCGTCCCCATGGCCGAACTGATCAGCCAGTGCCTGGGCACGAACAGCGACTCCTGCCGGGGCCGCCAGATGCCGCACCACTTCGCCGCGCAGCGCCAGAACTTCGTGTCCATCAGCTCTTCCATCGCGTCGCAGGTGCCGCCCGCCGCCGGGAACGCCATGGCGCAGAAGTACCTCGGCGTGGACGAGATCACCGTCTGCACCTTCGGGGACGGCGCCACCAGCGAGGGCGACTGGCACGCCGGGATGAACATGGCGGGCGCCGCACAGGCCCCCGCGCTGTTCGTCTGCGAGAACAACCAGTGGGCGATCAGCACCAGCATCCGCGAGCAGACCGCCAGCGAAACCATCCACATCAAGGCCAAGGCGTACGGCATGCCCGGCTACTACGTGGACGGCAACGACATCATCGCCGTCATGGAAGTCTGCGGATACGCCGCCGAGCAGGTCCGCGGCGGCCAGGGTCCCGCCCTGGTCGAGTGCCTGACCTACCGCGTGGGCTCGCACAGCAACGCGGACGCGGACGCCGAGAAGCACTACCGCACCCGCGAGGAAGTCGACGCGTGGCTCGCCCGCGACCCGATCACCCGCCTGGAGAACCTCCTGGCGCACCTGGGCCACCCCGTCACCGCCGAGGACCGCGCCGCGATGATCGCGCAGACGCACCGCGAGGTGGACGAACAGGTCCTCGCCGCCGAGGCGACCGGGCAACCCGACTGGCGCATCATGTTCGAGGACGTCTACGCCGACTTGCCCGACCACCTGCGCCAGCAGGAGGCGTTCCTGCGCGCCGAGCAGACCGGAGGCCGCGCGTGACCGCCACCCAGACCCGCCCGGAGGCTGCCCCCATGACGACCGGCCGAACCATCAACCTCATCCAGGCCGTCACCGAGGCCATCGCCGAGGAGATGGAACGCGACCAGCGCGTCGTGCTGTTCGGCGAGGACGTCGGCGCGCGCGGCGGCGTGTTCATGGCCACCGCCGGACTGCAGGAACGCTTCGGTAGAAATCGCGTCTTCGACACGCCCCTCAGTGAGGCCAGCATCGTCGGCGCCGCCGTCGGCATGGCCGTGCGCGGCCTGCGCCCCATCGCAGAAATCCAGTTCGCGGACTACATGGGCCCCGGCTTCGACCAGATCATCTCGCAGGCCGCCAAGATCCGCTACCGGTCGGCCGGGCAGTTCACGGCCCCCATGGTCATCCGCACGCCCTCGGGCGGCGGCGTGAAGGGCGGGCACCACCACAGCCAGAGCCCCGAGAGCTACTACACCCACACCCCGGGCCTGAAGGTCGTCATGCCCAGCACCCCCTACGACGCCAAGGGCCTGCTGAAGGCCGCGCTGCGCGGCGAGGACCCCGTCATCTACTTCGAACCCAAACGCCTCTACCGCGCCGCCAAGGGCGAGGTGCCCGACCACGACTACGTCGTGAAACTCGGCGAGGCCGCCATCCGCCGCGAGGGGAGCGACCTGAGCCTCATCGGCTACGGTGGCGTGATGCCCGACCTGGAGAAGGCCGCCGACGCCCTGGCCGCCGAGGGCGTCAGCGTCGAGGTCATCGACCTGCGCTCGCTGGTCCCCTGGGACCGCGACCGCGTCCTGACCAGCGTCCAGAAGACCGGCCGGGCCGTCCTCGTCAGCGAGGCCCCACGCATCAGCAACTTCATGGGCGAGGTCGCTTACGTCATCCAGGAGCAGGCCTTCGATTATCTGACCGCCCCGGTTGGGCAGGTGGCGGGCTTCGACACGCCGTACCCGTACGTGCAGGACAAGGTGTACCTGCCCGGCGCGAACCGCATCGTCGCGGCCTGCGTGCAGGCCCTCAACTACTGACCCCACCCCCTGGCCCCTAAGCTGTCTCCATGCGACCTGACCTGCTGCGCCCCCTGCTGGGCACCCTGGGCCTGCTGATCGGCTTCACGCTGTACGCCCTCGCGGGCAAACTCGCCGAACCCTGGCAGAGCGTCGCCATCGGCGGCATGTTCGCCCTGCTGGGCCTGGGCGCCTGGGTGTATGCCCGCGGGGAACGCTGGATTCAGGGACTGGGCCTGCTGCTGCTCATCTACGGACTGCTGCGCGCCACCGTGCTGCGCTGAACCGACACACCACCGCGTTTCTCCGTTCCGTGGCCGTGAGGAAAGCACTCCCGTCCACTCCACTCCAAACCGCTGTGCATCACGGTTTCTCGCTCCGCTCGGGTCAGGGGCTTTCGGGAACACCGCCCTCAAGACCCCTGACCACCGATCAACGAGGTATTCCATGAAAGAAGTGCTGCTGCCCGAACTGGCCGAGAGCGTCGTCGAGGGCGAAATCCTGAAGTGGCTGGTGCAGGAGGGCGACACCATCGCCCTGGAACAACCCCTGTGCGAGGTCATGACCGACAAGGTCACCGTGGAACTCCCCAGCCCGGTCGCCGGGGTGCTCAGCAAGCGCCTCGCGGGCGAGGGGGACGTCGTGGCCGTGCACGCCGCCATCGCCCTGATCGACGAGACCGGCGGGGCCGCCCCCGCTGCCACCGCACCCGCTGCTGCGCCGCTGAGCACGCAGGCGCAGGAGGAACGCGAGCAGGTGGGCGGCAGCATCGTCGAGGCCGGACACCTTCAGAACAAGGCGGATGACGATTCCACCAGCCTCTTCAAGGCGTTCTCCAGTGACGAGAAGGTGCAGGTGCAGGGCCTCGGCGCGCGCCAGCCCGCCGCGCCCGCCGCACCCACCCAGCCGACCCGCGCGGACGGCCGCGTGCTGGCCGTGCCCGCCGCGCGGCAGCTGGCGCGTGAACTGAACCTCGACCTGACGCAGGTGCGCGGCAGTGGCCCCAACGGCCGCATCCGCGTGAGCGACGTGCTGGCCCACCAGGGCATCAACCAGGGTCAGGCCGCCCCCGCGCAGACGGCTGCCTCGGCTCCGGCCCCCGCGCAGGCCGCCCAGCCCGCCGCTGCCCCCGCGAAAGCCCCCGCCGCGGGCGGCATGCCCGTCGCGCCCGTGCAGTACCGCACGCCCAAAGGCTACGAGCACCTCGAGGACCGCGTGCCGCTGCGGGGCATGCGCCGCGCCATCAGCAACCAGATGCAGGCCAGCCACCTGTACACCGTCCGCACCCTGACCGTGGACGAGGTGAACCTCAGCAAACTCGTCGAGTTCCGCGCCCGCGTCAAGGAAGACGCCGCCGCGGCGGGCGTGAAACTCTCGTACCTGCCGTTCATCTTCAAGGCCGTCGCCGTCGCGCTGCGCAAGTTCCCCAGCCTGAACACCAGCTTCGACGAGGCCACCCAGGAGATCGTCCAGAAGCGCTACTACAACATCGGCATGGCCGTCGCCACCGACGCGGGCCTGACCGTGCCCGTCCTGAAGGACGTGAACCACAAGAGCGTCTTCGACCTCGCCCGGGAAGTCAGCGACCTCGCCGCGCGCGCCCAGGGCGGCAAACTCCAGGCGGACGAACTGGCGGGCAGCACCTTCAGCGTCACGAACATCGGCTCGATCGGCGCGCTGTTCTCCTTCCCGATCATCAACGTGCCCGACGCCGCCATCCTCGGCATCCACTCCATCCAGAAGCGGCCCATCGTGGACGAGTACGACAACATCGTCGTGGCGCACATGATGTACCTCAGCCTGTCCTTCGACCACCGCCTCGTGGACGGCGCGGAAGCCGCGCGCTTCTGCAAGGAAGTCATCCGCCTGCTCGAAAACCCGGACCGGCTGATGCTCGAAGCCATGTAAGCGAACGTCTGACTCTGCTGTGGACTGAGGTGGCAGGGGTCGGAGAGTCTGAAAGTCCAAGGGTCTGAAAGTCGAAGGGTTTAGGAAGCGCGTGCGGCAGCTCCTGTTCTCTGGGCATTCAGACCTTTGGACCCTTGGACCTTTGGACGCCCGCCGCTCTCTTCCTCTCGCATGAAGGGCTCCTGAGGCGCCTCGCATCTTCCCGCTGGCCGGGGCGGCGCAAGCTGAGGGCATGAGCGACGAGCAGAAGACCGGGTACGACCCCGCCAACACCAGCCCCGCCGAGGGCCAGAGCCACGCGATTCCCGAGCAGGCGAAAGGCAAGGACCCGAACATCGACCCGGCCGCGAAACCCGAACCTGCCGAGGGCGGCCGGGACGAGGTGGAGGGCGACAGCACGTCCGGCCAGTCCTGAGGCTGTGACCGAAACGACGACCCTGAACGTGGCCCGCCCGGATGACGAGCGGGCCGCGCTCCTCGTGTGGATCAAGGACACGCTGCGGCCCGAGTACGGCGAGCGGCCCCTGAAGCCCCGCCGGGAGCCGCTGCACGAACTGATCAGCACGATCCTCTCGCAGCGCACCACGCACGCCGACGAGGAAGCCGCGTACCGGGAACTGCGGACGCTGGGCGACTGGAACGCCATCATCGCCGCGCCCGTGGAGACCGTGGCGCACGCCATCCGCCGCAGCAACTACCCCGACAGCAAGGCCCCGCGCATCCAGGCGACCCTGGCCGCGCTGCGCGACTCGCCCGGCGGGTACGACCTGAACTTCCTGCGCGCCCTGCCCGTCAGGGACGCCCTGACGTTCCTGACGGACCTGCCCGGTGTGGGCATCAAGACCGCCAGTCTGGTGCTGTTGTTCAATTTCGCCCGCCCGGTCTTCCCGGTCGATACGCACGTGCACCGCGTCACGACCCGCGTGGGCGCCATCCCGAAGATGGGCGAACAGGCCGCGCACCGCGCCCTCCTGAAGCTCCTGCCGCCCGACCCGGCGTTCCTGTACGAACTGCACGTGAACCTGCTGCGGCACGGCCAGCGGGTGTGCTCGTGGTACGACCCGAAGTGCGGCGCGTGCGTGCTGCACTCCCGCTGCGACGCCCACGCGCAGTACGGGGATGGGGTGCCCGCCTGGAAGGGGTGAGGCAGCAGGTCTCTATCTGCCGTGTCACGCTGGGGGCATGTGGCGATGGCTGCTGCTCCTGCTGATCGTCCCGGCGACCCTGTACGCCGTGACAGGTGGGTCGGTGGGGCCCCCGCCGCCGCTGGAGGTGCACCACGTGACCCCCGTGACCCTGCCGGAACCCCGTGACCTTCCCGAACTGCTGGCCCGCCTGGACGCCTGGGTGGCGCGTGAGGTTCCCCGGCACCACGCCACGCTGCGCCCCGGCGTGACGGACGCCGCGCTGGACGCCTTCGAGGAGCGGCAGGGCGTGACGCTCCCAGAAGCCCTGCGCGCCCTGTACCGCTGGCATGACGGGGGCGCCCTGTTCGGCCTGCAGTTCCTGCGCCTGGAACGACTGGCCTCGGATCGGGGCCTCTATGCGGAAGTGGCGGCCGATCACATGACCGATCTGGACGAGGTCGTGGTGTCGCACCCGCCCGGCGCGATCCGCCTGCTGTACGCCACGGGCGACTGGCTGCCGTTCCTGCACGATGGGGGCGGCAACCACGTGGCGATTGACCTGCATCCCGGCCCGGCGGGGCGGGTTGGGCAGGTCATCACGGTCGGCCCGGACGAGGACGACCGTTACGTGCTGGCGTCCGACCTCGACACCTTCCTGCGCGAGTACCTGCGCCGCCTGGAAGCAGGGCAGGTCACGGTGCGCCGTTTGGGCGGGTACGCGACCGAGACCTGGGAGGTGCGCCTGCAGGAGCCGGGCGGGCGTGCCCCGGACACGTACGGGTTGCTGGCCCACCTGTTCCCTGGATTCGGCGCGGCTCCCGAGCGTATGGGTGCCCGCCGCCACTGAGCCGTTCTTCTCACTCTGGGTCGGTGTACCGGCGGAGTTCCTGGGGGGTGTGGCCGGTCCAGGCTTTCAGGGCGCGGCGGAAGCTGCGGGCGTCGCTGAAGCCCAGGCGTTGCGCCACCGTCTCGGTCGAGTCCGGGGTGTGGGTCAGCCACTCGCGGGCCTCGTCGAGAAGGACCCCGGCCCGGACCTCGCGGAAGGTGGTGCCCAGGCGGGACAGGCGGTGGCGGACCGTGCGGGGGTGCAGGCCCAGCAGCGCGGCGACGGTGCCCAGGTCCCGGTCGTGGGGCGGCTGGAGGCGCAGGCAGTCGCGCAGCTGCGCGTCGAAGGTGTGATCCGGCTGCGGGGGGGCCGTGTGGGTCAGGCGGCCGCACCACGCCAGGGCGTCGCGGTGCGTGGCGGGGTCGGCGCGCAGCAGGGGCAGGGTCAGCCACGCGCCGGGCAGAACGACGGTGCTGTGCGGCGCGCCGAACGTGACGGGGCCGAACGCGGCGTGGTAGCGCAGGCGCCCGTCCAGCGGTGGGGGCGGCCCGGTCAGGTCGGTGCGGTGGGGGCGCAGGTCGCGCCCGGTCTCCTGGCGGAGGATGCCGAGCAGGCTGGCGATGAATTCCTCGGTCAGGAAGCGTTCCACGTCGGCGTGCAGTTCCGCTCCGGCGCGCAGGTGCAGGTGCAGTTCGCCCGCGTGCTGGGTGGCGCGCAGGATCAGCGGCGTGCCGATCAGGTGCTGGAAGCGCAGGCCGATGTGCAGGGCGTCCCCGACGGTGGGGGCGGTCATCATGGCGAACCCGGCGGGGCCGAAGGCGGTCAGGGTCTGCGCGGCGCCGATCTCGATGCCGGGTGCGTGGGGGGGCAGGCCGGGCAGGGCCGCGCGGATCAGGGTGTTCACCTGCGGGGCGTTCAGTTGCGGTGGGGGTTGCGCGGCGTCCAGTTCCGCCCGCCAGTGCCGCAGCTGCCGCGTCAGGGGGTGCGTGGGGGGGAGGTCGCGCGTGGCGCCGAGCAGGGCGCGCCACAGGACGGGCGCGAACCGCAGCGGGCGCGGCGGCGCCTGGACTGCTGATGGCGGGTGCGGCTGGCTGTCCGGTCCGGTCTCCCGATCATTGCCCATTCGGTCCCCCTGGCGCTCCAGTGTAACCCTGGGCGCGCGCTGGGCCGCGTGATTCCATACCGGCACCCTCGCCCGGCCGGTCCGGGGAGACCGGAGGCACACATGAACGAACCCACGTACCTGATCATCGGGGCCGGACCCTGCGGCCTGTCCCTCGCGCGCGCCTTCACGCAGGCGGGCCTGTCCTACGAGCAGGTGGAACGCCACACCGACGTGGGCGGCATCTGGGACATCGAGAACCCGGGCACGCCCATGTACCGCTCGGCGCATTTCATCTCGTCGAAGACCACCTCGGCGTTCCTGGGGTTCCCCATGCCCGCCGACTACCCCGACTACCCCACCAACCGGCAGATCCTCGCGTACCTGCGGTCGTTCGCGCGGACGTTCGGGCTGTACGGCCGCATCCGCTTCGGGGTGGGCGTCCTGGACGTGCAGGAGATGCCCGGCGGCTGGCAGGTGGCCTTCACGGACGGACAGGTCCGCACGTACGCCGGGGTGATCTGCGCGACCGGCACGAACTGGGAACCGCAGATGCCGGAACTGCCCGGCGTGTTCGGCGGCGAGGTCCGCCACAGTGTCACGTACACCAGCCCCGACGAGTTCCGGGGGCGGCGCGTGCTGGTGCTGGGCGCCGGGAACTCCGGGTGTGACATCGCCTGCGACGCGGCCCGCAGCGCCGACGCGGCGTTCATCAGCATGCGGCGCGGGTACCATTTCATTCCCAAGCGGGTGTTCGGACGGCCCGCCGACACCCTGGCCGAGAATGGCCCGCACCTCCCGGCGTTCATCGAGCGGCCCGTCATGCAGGGCCTGCTGCGCCTCGTGACTGGTGACCTGACGAAACTGGGCCTGCCGAAACCCGACCACCGCCTGTTCGAATCGCACCCCATCGTGAACGACCAGCTGCTGCACCACCTCGCGCACGGGGACATCCGCGTGAAGGGCGACGTGGCGCGCCTGGACGGCCCGGACGTCGTGTTCCGCGACGGCACGCGCGAGGCGGTGGACCTGATCATCTGCGCGACCGGGTACACCATGAACATCCCTTACGCCCGCCGGTACTTCGAGTGGAAGTCCGAACGCCCGGACCTGTACCTGACGATGTTCAACCGCTCGCACCACAACCTCTTCGGGCTGGGGTACCTGGAAACCGACGGGTCCCTGTACCCCCTGGCCGACTGGATGGCGCACCTGCTCACGCAGTACCTGCTGGAGCAGCGGGCGTACCCCGGCGGGCCGCAACCCTTCGACACCCTGATCCGCGAGGACCGCACCGACCTGTCCGGCGGCGCGCACGTGGACAGCCCCCGGCACGCGCTGTACGTGCAGCGCCGCGCGTTCCTGACGCACCTGCGCGCCCTGTGCCGCCGCCTGAACTGGCCCGAACCGGATGAGGCGGCCCTGAGCGTCCCCGCCCGCCAGGCGGTGAGCGCATGATCCGCGCCGCCCTCACCCCCCGCTCTGGCCGCACCCCGCAGGGCGCCGTGGCTGTCGTGACCGGCGCCGCCGGGGCCATCGGCACCGAGATCGCCCTGGCCCTCGACGCCGCCGGGGCGCACTTGGCGCTGGTGGACCTGCACCGCGACGGCTTGGAGGCCGTGCAGGCCCGCCTGAGCCGCCCCGCGCAGCTCATCGCCGCCGACCTGACCCGCGCGGCGGACATCACCCGCATCCGCGAGGAGGTCATCCACTGGCACGGCGCGTGCCACCTGCTGATCAACAACGCGGGCGTCGTGATCGTCGAACCCTTCGAGGACAGCCGGACCGACACCATCGAGACGGAACTGAACGTGAACCTCCTCGCCCCCGCGCTCCTCAGCCGTGAATTCTTCCCGTGGCTGCGCCTGGGCCGCGACCAGGGCGGCGCGTGGCAGCAGGGGCAGATCGTGACCGTCGTGTCCATGGCGGGCATCATCCCCATCGCCGAGAGCGCCGTGTACACCGCCTCGAAATTCGGGCTGCGCGGCCTGATGCTGGCCCTCGCGCAGCGCTTCGCCGGGCAGGGCGTGCTCGTGAGCAGCATCCTGCCGGGCGGGGTGGACACCGGCATGCTGCGCCACGAGGCCACGCACGGCGGCAGCCCACTGAACTTCCTGAGCGAACCCCAGACCGCCCGGCAGGTCGCGCAGGCCGTCCTGGCCAGCATCCACCGCCCACGCCTGGAACGCTACGTGCCGTACGGCGACGGACTGTCCGGCCGACTGGCGATGCTGTGGCCCGGCCTGCTGCCCCGCCTGACCCCCCTGATGAACGTCCTCGGGGAACGCGGCCGCCAGCGGTACCTGAAAACGCGCGGCCTGACCGAGGTGATCCCGCACGATTCCGCCCAGACCCCCTGACGCGCCCCGGCCCCGCTGCCGGGACCTGTTGAGGCAGCGGGGCCGGGGTGGCGTGCCGGACGCCCGTCAGCGCAGGTGCGCGCGGGCCAGCGCCTCGCCGTCTTCTCGTGCTCGCGCCACGGCGTCGGTCCAGTCCTGAAGAACTGCTGGATCGAAGGGCTCATCTACGCTGTCGAGTTGCAGGTCGCCCAGGAGCGCACCGATCTCGTCGGAACCAGTGCGCTGGGAGTACGCCTCCAGAAAGGCGAACATGGAGAGGTACGCCAGCCGGTCGGGAATGCTCATGCTTACCCGCGTTCGCGTTCGCGCAGGATCAGCTGGACGAGGCCCATCAGGACCAGTTCGTCGTCCTGCCCGGCGCGCGGCTGCAACTCCTCGACGGTGAAGCGGCGGGCCATGAAGCTGCGTTTCTTGTGCACGCGGTACGCCGCCTGCCCGCCCGTGTCGGTCACGGTGTACGTGGGGTTCACGAGGTAGTCGAAGCCCATGGCGATGAAGTCCCCGATGAAGGGAATGGCGTCCAGTGCGCCCTCGATCAGGCCGAGCCAGGGGTGGTCGTCGCGGATGGCGAAGCGCGGTTCGCCGTTCGGGCCGAGCAGGTCGTACCCGGCGGCCCACAGGGTCCGCATGCCCTGCGCCTGGAGGGCGCCGACGGGCGTGCCGTCCATCCGTTCGATCAGGCGTGACGCCTTCCAGTCGAGTGCGCCCGCGAGGAAGCCCTTGGCTTTCATGCGGTGGGTCTGCACCTGTTTCTGCTCGTCGCGGTAGATGCGGACCTCGTCGCGGACGCTGAACGTCTTCTCCTTCACGACCGCGACGAGCTGGCCGCCTGCGTCGGTGACGCGCAGTTCGGTGAAGAGACTGAATTTGAATTCCAGCGTCAGGGGGAAGGCGAGGCTCATGCCCCCGGGTACGGGCCTACTCGCGGGTCGGTTCCCAGATGTCGAGGCGGGTGCCGGGTTTGATCCCCGTCCCCTGCGCCCAGGTGTGCGCGGGCTGCGCCTTGCGCGCCTCGGGCTGCACGGTGCGGATCAGCACGGCGCCGTCGCGCGCGGCGACCGTCAGGCCGCCTTCAGTGACACCCAGCACCTCGCCCGGCTGGCCGGACCCGGCGGTGACGCTCAGGCCACCGAGTTTCAGGCGCGCGCCGCCCAGGAACGCCGTGGTCTGCGGCCACGCGGCCACGCCCCGGGAGCGGTTCACGATCTGCGCGGCGGTGTCGCCCCAGCGGACGAAGCCGTCCTCCTTGACCAGCATGGGCGCGTGCGTCGCCTGCGCCTCGTCCTGCGGGGTGGGGGAGAGGCCGTCCAGGTTCGACAGCGCCTGCACGATCAGCCGCGACGCCTGCGCACTCAGGGCGTCCGCGAGTTCGAGGCTGGTCCAGTCGGGCGCGACCGGCAGCGCCTCCTGCAGCAGGACCGGGCCGGTGTCCATGCCCTCGTCGGTCTGCATGATCGTCGTGCCCGTCACCGCCTCGCCGTTGATCAGCGCCCACTGGATCGGCGCGGAGCCCCGGTACGCGGGCAGCAGGCTGGTGTGGGTGTTCAGGAACCCATAGCGGGGAATGTTCAGCACGCTGAGGGGCAGGATCTTCCCGTACGCGCAGGTGACCGCCACGTCCGCGCCGGACTCGCGCAGCGTCGCCTCGAACGCCGCGTTCCCCCGCAGCTTCCTGGGCTGCGCGAGGGGCAGGCTCAGTTCCGCCGCGCGGGCCGCGACGGGCGGCGGCGTCAGTTTCAGGCCGCGCCCCACCGGCTTGTCCGGCTGCGCGACGACCAGCACCACCTCGAACCGCTCGCGGATCGCGTCCAGCACCGGCAGCGCGAACGCGGGCGACCCGAAGAACGCCACGCGCGGCCCGCCGCCGGTCAAAGGCCCGCCTTGCGCTGCCGCTCGTGCGCGGCCAGATCGTTCAGGAACGTCCGGGACTTCTGCTGGATCGCCAGCAGCTCCTTGCGGTAGTCCTCGGTCACCTCGGCCGGCAGGCGGTCCAGGAACAGCACGCCGTCCAGGTGATCCGCCTCGTGCTGGAACACCCGCGCCAGGAAATCATCCGCCTCGACCACACGGGCCACCCCGTCCAGGTCCGTGTAGCTGACCTGCACGGCGCGGGCGCGCGGCACGCCCTCCTCGTAGATGCCGGGAATGCTCAGGCACCCCTCCTGGTACGAGCGGTCCTTCTTCTTGTCGATGACCTTCAGCACCGGGTTCAGCATCACGAAATCACGCAGCACGCGGGACTTCAGCGGCCTGTCCTGGCCCTCGTTCTCCTCCTCGTCGTCCTCGTACTCGACCGCCACGAACATCCGCACGGGCAGGCCGATCTGCGGCGCGGCCAGCCCCACGCCGTGCGCCTCGAACATCGTCTCCAGCATGGTGTCCGCCACCTGACGCACCGTCTGCGGATCGAAACCCGGCACGGTCAGGGTGTCGGTCGCCTGGAGGGGCTTGGCCTTGCGGCGCAGCACGGGGTCACCGTACAGGCGCAGCGGGTACACGCGGGGAGAGGCAGGGTCGCTCACAATACTCCTGTTTTACCAGACGCCCCCGGAAGCGACCCTGCCCTGACATCCAGATCGCGCCGGGCGGCGGGTGGTGAAAGCGTGAAGTGCGCCTTAAAGAAACCGGCCCACGCGGGTCAGGCTCAGCTGCTCAGATGACCGGACGACCCTCGCCCCCCCGTCCTGCCTTCAAGGAGCCCCTCATGCGACCCAACCTGCTGACCCTGACCGCCACCCTGGCCCTGACCGCGCCCCTGCAACTCGCCGCCGCGCAGACCGACACCACCCAGGCCACCACGACGACCCAGACGCCCGCCGCGCTCGCCGCCGACGCCCGCACCCTGGCCGACAAGGCCCGCGCCACCTACCCCAAAGGCAGCGCGAACATCGACCAGACCCTCTGGAAGCAGGCCGCCGCCGCCGCCGAGGCCGCCGTCGCCGCCGCGCCCGGCAACCCCGAGTACCTGAAACTCCGCGCGAACATCTACACCGAAGTCGGCTTCTGGAAACAGGCCGAGACCACCTGGACCGCGTACTTCCAGGCCGCGCCCAGCGCCGCGCAGAACACCCCCGAAGCGAAGAGCGCCGCCACGGTCCAGTACAACCTCGGGTACGCCGCGTACACCCGCAACCAGCCCGATCAGGCGGCGAAGTTCTTCGACACCTGCCTGACCTTCGACCCCGCCAGCGCCCCCTGCGCCACCTGGGCCGCCCGCACCGCACTCGAAGCCGGGCAGTACGCCCAGGCCCGCACGCTGTACGACCGGGCGCTGACCCTGAACCCCGGCGACAAGACCCTGGCGTACTTCCGCGCCCTGACCGACAAGGCCGCGCAGTACGGCCCCGCCGCCACCCGCGCCTTCAGCCGCGCCTACGGCGACCTGGACGCCGGACGCAAAGCCCAGGCCCTCGCCGGATTCCAGGAAGCCGCCCGCAGCGCCCCCAACTTCGCCGACGCGCAGCGCGAAGCCGGCCGCCTCGCCCTCGACCTGAACAACACCCAGGCCGCCCTGGACGCCTACAAGGCACTCAGCGCCCTGCCCGGCATGACCGCCAGCGACAGGTACAACCTCGCCCTCGCCCAGGAAGCCCAGACCTACGGCCTCCAGGCCGTCCGCACCTACCGCGCCGCCTACGCCAAGTACGCCGCCGGGGACAAGACCGCCGCCGAAGCAGGCTTCCAGGCCGCCACCACCCAGAACCCCAGGTACGCCAAAGCCTGGGCATGGCTGGGCCGCACCCGCTACGAACGTAAGGACTACCCCGGCGCGACCGCCGCGTACACCCAGGCCGTCACCCTGGACCCCACCGACAAGAGCAGCGCGTACTACCTGAAACTCGCCCAGCAGGGCAAATAACGTCGGAAGAAAAACGGCCCCCTCAGCGCAGGGGGCCGCTTCGCCGTTCAATCCGGGATGAGGTCGTGCGGGTCGGGCGTCAGGCACGCGGCCCACGCGGCCTCGAACTCCGCGCGGTCCAGGCCCCGGCCGATCACCACGAGTTCCGACGTGCCGTCGCCAGCCTCCCAGGCGTCGGCGGTGAACAGGTCCCGCACCGCCTGGAACAGGATGCGCTGCGGGTACCCGAACAGATCGAGGAACCCCTTGGCGCGCAGCACCTCCGCCGGGCGGGACAGCAGGTAGTCGGTCATGAACCGCTGCCACGCGTACGGGTCCAGGGAGCGGTCGGCGCGCAGCGTGAAGGACTTCAGGCCCGGCGTGTGCGCCGCGCGGGTATCCACGCCGTCCAGCACGCGCGGGTCGAAGTCGTCGCGGGCCAGCAGCGCTTCCGCGTCGATCTGCCCCTGCTCCACACGCTTGATGTCGGCCAGGGGGTTCACGCCGCGCAGCACGCCCTGCGCGTGATCCAGCAGGGCCGGGTCGGCGAGGTCGGTCTTGTTCAGCACGACCACGTTCGCGTACGCCAGCTGCCGCGCCGCCTCCGGATGCTCCCGCAGGGTCTGCAGGGCGTGCCGGGCGTCCACGACCGCCACGAGCGTCGTCACGCGGAACGCCGCGCGCACCGAGCGTTCCAGCAGCGTCGTCAGCACTGGCGTCGGGTCGGCCACGCCGCTCAGCTCCACGATCACCGCGTCCGGTTTCTGCTCTCGCATGGCGATCGTCACCAGCGCCCGCAGCAGATCATCCCGGCCCGTGCAGCACAGGCACCCGGCCGTCAGTTCCGTCACGTCATCCTGCAGCCGCTCGATCAGGCTGCCGTCCACGCCCTGCGCGCCGAACTCGTTCACGATCACACCCAGCCGGTGCGGCAGCGACCGGATCAGGTGATTCACCAGCGTCGTCTTCCCGGCCCCCAGAAAGCCGCCCACCACCACCACAGGAATCCGGTCATCCGGCCGCGCACTCGTCATGCCGCGCAGCATACGGGGTGACCGGCGCGGGAAATGGAACGGGGAAGGCGGGACTCCTCACAGGCAGGCGCGTGCGGGTGGCGTAGCCTCTGGCCCATGCCTGCCCCGAGTTCGTCCGTGTTGCGCCGCCTGTACGGGCTGCTGGGGCCCTACCGCCGCACGGTGGGCGCGGGGCTGCTGCTGTTGCTGGGGAGCGTGGCGGCGGAACTGTACCCGCCGCTCGTGTGGATCCGCGTGGTGGACCACGGGATTCCGAACCGCGACTGGACGTTCATCGGGTGGCAGCTGGTGCTGCTGGTGGCGGTGTTCGGCGTGCAGCAGGGCCTGTCGGCGTGGCGGGGGCTGCTGCTGGAGCGGGCGGGGCAGGCGTTCACGCGCGACCTGCGCCTCACGCTGTACCGGAAGTTGCAGGGGCAGTCGGCGGCGTACTTCGAGGGGCAGCGGACCGGGGACCTGATCGCCCGCGTGACCGGGGACGTGGACGCGCTGCAGGACGTGCTGGTGCGCGGCACGGACGCCGTGCTGGCGAACGCCCTGCGATTGATCGGCGTGATCGGGATCTTCATCGCGCTGCAACCGCTGCTGGGCGTCCTGACGACCCTCCCGATGATCGCCGTGGCACTCATGCTGCGCCGGTACGCGCGCACGGTGCGGCCCGCGTACCGCGCGGCGCGCGCCCGCCTGGGTGACCTGAGTGCGCTGATCACGGACCGCCTGAGCGGCATCCGCGTGGTGCAGGGCTTCGCGCGGGAGAACGCCGAGGCCGAGCGCATCCGCGCCCTGGGCGACGAGCTGTACGCCGAGGGCGTGAAGGCCGTCACCATCCGCAACCGCGCCTTTCCCCGCGCGCGCTTCGTGGGGAACCTGGGGAACCTGATCATGCTGGGCGGCGGCGCGTGGCTGATCATGGCCGGGCAGTTCACGCTCGGCGGCCTCCTCGCGTACCGCGGGTACGGGCGGTACTTCTACGGTCCGATCGACGACCTCGTGAACATCGGCGACCTGCTCCAGCGGGCCGAGGCGAGCGGACGGCGGGTGTTCGAGGTGCTCGACGCGCCCGTCCCCGTGCAGGACTGGCCCGGCGCGCAGCCCCTGCCGCAACCCGTACGCGGTGACCTGCGCTTCGAGAACGTCACGTTCGGGTACGACCCCGCCCGGCCCATCCTGCGGGACGTCACGCTGCACATCCCGGCCGGGCAGCGCGTCGCCCTCCTCGGCGAGAGCGGGGCGGGCAAGAGCACCCTGCTCGCCCTCGTCACCCGCACCTTCGACCCGCAACAGGGCCGCGTGACGCTCGACGGGCACGACCTGTGCGACCTCACCCTGCGCAGCCTGCGGAAGAACGCCGCCGTCATGGCGCAGGACACCTTCCTGTTCCACGACACGGTGCTGAACAACGTCCGCTACGCCCGACCCGACGCCACCGACACCGAGGTCGAGGCCGCCCTGCGCGCCGCGCACGCCCACACCTTCGTCCACGCCCTCCCGGACGGCCTCCAGACCGTCGTGGGGGAACGTGGCGTGCGGCTCAGCGGCGGGCAACGCCAGCGGCTCTCCATCGCCCGCACACTCCTGGCCCGGCCCAGCCTCCTGCTGCTGGACGAACCCACGAGCGCCGTCGACGCCGAGAGCGAAACCCAGGTCGTCGCCGCCCTGGACGAACTCACGCGCGGCCGCACCGCGCTGATCGTCACGCACCGCCCCAGCCTCGCCCGTACCGCCGACCGCGTCATCGTCCTCGCGGGCGGCGTGATCGTCGAGGACGGCCACCCCGACACCCTCCGCCGACGCGGCGGCGCGTACGCCACGCTGGAACGCCAGATGGGCGGCGAGCTCACGCCCGAGGTGACGGGCTGAGCCTTACAGCCCGCCTCTCGGGTTCACGTCCACTCTGATTTTCGCTTTCCAGGTGCGGGTGTCGAGGATGCGCAGGAGTTCGCCGAGGCGGGTGTCGTTCCGGGCGCGCAGGAAGAGGTGGTAGGGGTACACGCCGCGCACCCGGGCGACCGGGCTGGGCGCGGGGCCGAGGACCTCGTGCGCGGTGGCTCCGGCGCCGTGGAGGGCGTCGGCGAGGTCCTGCGCGGCGGCCTGGGCTTTGTGTTGGTCGCGGGCGCTGATTTCGATCTGCGCGAGGCGGGCGTGGGGGGGGTAGTTCAGGGCGGCGCGGGCGCGTTCCTCGGCGGCGGGGTACGCGAGGGTGTCGCGGCCGTCGACCATGACTTTCAGGGCGGGGTGGTCGGCCTGGAAGGTCTGCACGAGGATCATGGGGGCGCGGGTGGGGTGCCACTCGGCGAGTTGCCGCAGCAGGCGGTGGTAGCGTTCGCTGGCGCGGAAGTCGCTGACGTTCAGCCACGTGTCGGCCAGGGTCACGCCGATCAGCGCGAGGTCCGGCGGTGGCTCGTGGGACAGGAGGAGTTGCGTGCCGATGACGACGCCGCTCTCGCCGCGCATCAGGGGTGTGAGGTCGTCCTGGCGGTCCTTGTCGAGGCGGTAGACGGGGAAGCCGGGGAGGAGTTTCTGGACTTCCTGCGCGATCCATTCGGTGCCGGGGCCGCGCGCCTGCCACATGGGGTCGCCGCACTGGTCGCAGCGTTCGGGGATGGGCTGGTGGTACCCGCACTGGTGGCAGGTGAGCTGCCTCCCCTCGCGGTGGAAGCGCAGCGGGACGTCGCAGTTGCGGCACTGCGGGGTGTGGTCGCAGCTGGGGCAGCGCAGCAGGGCGCTGTACCCGCGCCGGGGCGCGAGCAGGGCCGCCTGACGGCCGCGTTCCTGCACCTGCCGCAGCACGCGGGCGAGGTCGTGACTGAGCGGGTAGCCCTGATCCCCGAGGCGCAGGTGGACGCTGGACAGCGGTCCCAGTTCGGGCTGCTCGGGCGGGTTGGCGTAGTCGACGACGTGCACGCGGGCGCGTGGGGGTGGGAGGACCGCGCCGGGGTGCGGGACGCTCTCGGCGGCGGGTGTGGTGCCCACGAGGGCCAGGGCGGCGTCGTGCGCGGCGGCGAGGCGCGTGGCGAGGTCCGGCAGGAACGCGCGGCTGCCGCTCAGGAGTTTGTGCGCGTCGCTGGCCTCCTCCAGCACGATGATCAGCGCGAGGTCGTCCAGCGGGGCGGCCAGCGCGTGCCCGCTGCCGATGACGAGCCGGGCCTCGCCCGTGCGGATGAGCTGCCAGGTGTGGGCGCGCTGCGGTTCGCTGAGGGTGCCGGTCAGCTGCGCGGCCCGCGTGCCCGCGTGCGTGGCGAGGCCGGAGAGGCCCTCCCAGGCGCGGCGGAGTGTGGCGTGGTCCGGCGCGAGGACCAGCACGCCGCGCCCCTGCGTGAGGAGTCGCGTGACGCGCGGGGCGAGCAGCGCGAAGCGCGCGTGGGCGCGGCCCCCGTGCAGCCGCCACACCGGGCCCTCCGGAAGCGGGTCGGGCGCACCGGCGGGGTCGGGCTGCGGGTGCGGTTCCGGCAGGGCGGGTGGGGGCTGCGGGACCTCGATGGTGTCGGCCCAGCCGCGCAGGGCCAGCGTGCCTGCCTGAGTGGGCGTCAGCGGCACCCCGTCCGCCGAGGCGCTGTTCGCCCACGCGGCGTAGGTGTCCACCGGGCCGTGCTCGTGCAGCCACGTCCAGGCGGGCGGCGCGGGGGCATCGACCAGCGTGTACTCGGCGCCGCCCGCGTTCAGGGCCGCCGTCACCACGCCGTTGCTGACGCCCGCGCCCTTCGCCCAGGCGCTCAGGGTGTCGCAGGGACCGTGTTCCGTCAGCCACGCGGCGGCCTGCGCCTGCTTCGCCGTCAGGCCCGCCGGGGCCGGGGTCACGGCGCTCAGGACCGTCGCGGTGCGGCTGGCGGGCGGCACCTCGTCCAGGGGGCGGGCGGCGACCGCGCCGCGCATCCGGGGGCGGGGCGTGAAGCGTTCCTCCAGCAGGCCCTGCTCGCGGATGGCGTCCAGCAGCGCGTCCGGGAACGCCCCGGCGTCGGTCCAGCGTGCGGTGGGCGGGCGGCGCGCGAACATGCTCAGGTCCGCGCCCGCCACCGCGCGGACCATGTGCGTCACCTCGGCCTGCCAGCCCACGCCCAGCAGGTCGCCCCAGATCAGCCCGGCGGGAATGCGGGCGTCCGCCGCCCAGCCCTGCACGCCCGACACGGTCGCCGGGGTCACCCAGGGACACCCGGGGTCGTCCAGCACATGCACGGCCTCCCGCAGGCGGTGCCCGCCGCGCCCGTCACCACTGCCGACGACCAGTCCGACATCCAGCGCGCCGCGCCACGGCACCAGCACCCGGCAACCCAGCGGCGCGGGGGCGGCCCAGCCGTGCGGCGGGGCGAAATCACACGGCCCGATGGGCAGATTCACGACCACCAGCCAGGATTCCAGAGAGGGGGCGGCGGGTGGGGTCATCAAGCCTCCGTCCCGACCGGCGCGCCGCGCTGATCGGGGCCGAGCGGAGCGAGCAGGAGCAGGGCGGCTTCCGGGCGTGGAGCCCTCGACTCGGTGCCGTTCCGGGTTGAGGGCGAAACAGACGGAAGCCGCATCACGTGCTTCAGGCTAGCGCGACCCGTGCCCCGGCAACGGTGAGGCAGTACCCTCGGGCGGATGACCGGAGCGGCGGGGGGCGTGGACATACGCAGGGGCGTGCTGCTGGGCGTGACGTCCGCCGCGGCGTTCGGGACGCTGGGCATCTGGGGGAAACTGGCGGGGCAGGGGGGCCTGTCGTCCTTCACGACGCTGGGCTGGCGGTTCCTGATCGTGGCGGCGCTGCTCCTGCCCCTCAGTTCGCGCGGCGTCACGGGCGCGCAGCGGGCGCGGATGCTGGGCGTGGGCCTGCTGTACACCCTGGCGACCACCTGTTACTTCGGGGCGCTGGAGCGGGTGTCGGCGGGCGCGACGTCGCTGCTGCTGTACCTCGCCCCGGCATTCGTGATCCTGCTGTCCTGGGGGCTGGGCCGCGCGCCGCGCCGCACGCAGCTGGGCGCGGTGGCGCTGGCGGGGGCGGGGCTGGCGCTGGTGGTGGGCCTGCCGTCCGCCGCGGACCGGGACGCCGTGGGGCTGGGTTTCGCGGCGGGGGCGGGCGCGCTGTACGCCGGGTACCTGGTGGCCAGCGAGCGGCTGCTGGGCGGCGTGAGCGCCCTGGCCGCCACCGCGCACATGGCGCTGGTCAGCGGGGTGGTGTTCGCCGTGCTGGCCGCCGCGCAGGGCACGCTGCGCGTCCCTGTGGGCGCGGCTCAGTGGGGGCCGATCCTGGCGCTGGCGCTGCTGCCCACCATCGTCGCGGTGCCCGCCCTGTACGGCGCGATCCGGCACCTGGGCGCCACGCGCGCCAGCCTGCTGGGCACCCTGGAACCCCTGGTCACGGTCGCGCTGGCCGCCGTCATCCTGCGCGAGCAACCGGGTCCCGGCGCGGCACTGGGCGGCCTGTTGATCCTCGCGGGCGCGTTGCTGGCCCAGTGGCCCGCGAAAGTTACTCCTGCGGTTGCCCCGGCGGCAGCGGACGTGGTGGCGGCGCGTACACCGCGCGGGCCGGAACGCTGAGCGTCTCCCGTTCGGGGTAGCGCAGCGCGGTCAGCGCCCCGCCGAACGCGCAGCCGGTGTCGAGGTTCACGGTGTTCCCCACCCAGCGCGGCGCGGCGTGCGGCGTGTGCCCGTAAGCGACCAGCGGCGCGCCCGCGTACCCGGCCGCCCAGTCGCGCCGCACCGGGAGGCCCAGGTCGTCGCGTTCGCCGGTCGTGTCGCCGTACAGCGCGAAACTCCGCGCGCGGCCACTTCCGCGCCCGTGCAGGTGCGCCGGGAGGCCCCCGTGCGCCGCGATCAGCCGCCCCCCGTCCAGCACGAGGTGCGCCGGGAGCCCCTCCAGAAAGGTACGCACCTGCTCCTGGAACGCCGGGCCGGCGGCCTGCAACTCCGCGAGGGTCACGTCCAGCCCGTGCAGAGGCTTCACCGCCTTGCCGCTCAGGGCCCGCAGGAGCTTCTCGTCGTGGTTGCCGGTCACGCACAGCGCCGCGCCCGACGCCACCATGCCCATCACGAGCCGCAGGACGCCCGCGCTGTCCGGCCCCCGGTCGGTCAGGTCGCCCAGGAACACCGCCGTGCGGCCCGCCGGGGGCGTCACCGACTCCCCGTCGAGGACGTACCCGAGGCGGGTCAGCAGGTCGAGCAGTTCTTCCAGGCAGCCGTGCACGTCCCCGATCAGGTCGAACGGCCCGTGCAGGTCCCGCCGGTCCACCCGCAGCGGCACGCGCTGCACGCCCACCCGCCCGATCTGCTCGCCGCGCAGGTGCCACGCCTGCCGGAACCCCTCGGCCCGCAGGCCACCCGCCGTGCGCCGCAACTCCGAGACCTGCGCGATCAGCTCCTCGCGGCTCAGGGTGCCCCCGGCGCGGGCCTCCAGCACGGCGCGGTCCTCGTCGAGCAGCACGGCGACCGCCTTCACGTCGTGCTCGCGGGCCAGGGCCGACCAGGGCGCACGGTCCAGGGGCCGGGTGGCCGGGGCGATCACGACCGCCAGTTCACCCGCCGCCAGCTGCGCCGCGACCGCCGCGCGCAGGGCGTCCGCGTCCGGGAAGGCCCGCGCGTCGAACACCTCCTCCGGCGCGAAGTGCCGCGCGAACGCCGCCCGGCCCGAACCCGGCGCGCCCACGAGCAGCACCAGCGCCAGCGCGGGCAGCTCGATCACGTCGGGGGCGGCGGTCAGGGTCACGCCCTGCATCCTCGCACAGCTACCCCAGAGCAGACGAGGCTCCCCCAGCCTGCAAACTGACGGGCAGCTGATCTTGCGAGCTTCACCGCAGCTTCATGCTCCCCTCAGTCCGTACCATGCGCGCGATGCGCCGCTCCGTCCTCCTGCTGCCCCTGCTGATCGGCTCGCTGAGCACGGCCACCACCTCGCCCCGCAGCGCTGACCAGTGGTACGCGCAGGGCCGCGCGCAGGCCCGCGCCGGACAGTGGACGGCCGCCGAGAGCGCCTACCGGCAGGCGACCACCCTGAACCCCACCGCCGCGAACTGGCGCGCCCTGGCCGACACGCGCGTGCAGCTGCGCGATTACGACGGTGCCGTGCAGGCCTACGCGCAGGCCGCCGGACTGGCCCGCGCGCGCGGCGACCTGAATACCGCCCGCGCCACCGACCTGATCGCCGCCCGCTACCGCCAGGAAGGGCAGGCGTATCTGCTGACCCCCGCGCCCCTGACCCCCGAACCCCTGCCCGGCTGCGTGGCGCGGCCCGCCCGCCTGGAACCCGCCTCCGGCATCCTGCTGGGCCGCTACGCCGACGAGCAGGCCCTGACCTCCACCGGTCAGCTGCGCGCCGAGCCCGGACTGGGCGGCCCGCTGGCCGTGACTTTCCGGTACTTCACGCTGCGCGCCCCCGGCCGCGGCGAAGTCTTTCCCACCCGCTGGGTGCGCGCCGCGCGGCAGGCCGGGATGGCCGTCCACATCGCACTGGAACCCGGAATGCCCCTGCGGCAGATCACCGAGCAGACCCTCGTGCCCTTCGCGAAGGCCGCCCGCGCCTCCGGCGTGCCGGTCTACCTGCGCTTTGCCGGGGAGTTCAACGACCCCGCCAACGAGTGGAGCCGCGACCCCGCGCTGTACCGCGCCAAGTTCCGCCTCGTGCACAGCGTCATGCGCAGACACGCGCCGAACGTCGCGCTGGTCTGGATGCCGATGGGCACCCGCCTGGACGTCGTGGGCAGCTACTACCCCGGCGCGGACGCCGTGGACTGGGTGGGCCTGAGCGCATACGCCACGCCCTTCCGCAACGGCAACGTCCGCGACAGCGCCCTGAACGACAGCCCGCTGGACGCGCTGGACGTCATCTACCGCCGCTACGCCTGCGCGCACCCCATCCAGATCAGCGAATTCGCGTCCTCTAGCCGCAGCGGCGCCCAGCCCGCCACCGGGTACGGCACGTTCGCCGCCGCGAAACTCCGCGAAACGTACTGGGGCGCCGCCCTGAAATACCCCCGCGTGAAGAACATCAACTGGCTGGACCTGAACATGCTCGGCAACCCCTACGTGCAGCCCCGCCCCCTCACGCGCCGCAACGACTACCGCCTGATCGGCAGCCCCGAGAAACTCGCCGCGTTCCGCGAACTCCTCACCCACCCCACCTTCCTCTCGCGGCCCGGGAGCGGCGCGGCCCTCGTCCCTCAGGCGCTTCCCGCCACCGTCAGCAGCGGCGCGCCCCACAGCGGCAACCTCTGGATCAAGACCGTGGACGCGCCCGCCCGCGTGACCCTCAGCCTCGACGGGCAGCCCGTCCCGGTCGGACAGACCCTCCCGTACGCGTTCACGCTGGGCACCCTGGACCCCGGCGCGCACACCCTGACCGTCACCGTGCACAACCGGCAGGGCGAGGTGATCCTGACCCGCACCACCCCCTTCAGCGCGCAGTGAGCGGCAGCGCCCCCAGGCGCACCTGCACCACCCAGTCGCTCACGGCCCGCTGCGCCGCATCGGGCACGGCGTCCGGCAGCGGTGTCGAGAGGGGCGCGGCCTCCAGCTCCGCGAGCAGCCGCCGGTGCGCGGCGCGGTACACGTCCAGCGGCTCCGGCAGGGGCTCCGCCTCCCGGCCCGACCGCTTCAGGGCCATCAGGTCCTCCAGGAACGGCAGGCGCGCCCCGGCGTTCAGCGCGCCCAGGTTCGCCTCCACCTCACCGGTGCGCAGCAGGTGCAGCCCGGTCAGCACCGTCCGGAACGCGTACAGCAGCGGCTTCACCCGAGGGCCCTCGGGCGTGGCGGCCTCCTTCTCCAGCAGCCGCCACTGGTTCACCGTGAACCCCAGGTAATGCCCCGCGTGATGCCGGGTCAGCACCCCCGGAGCGAGGGCCACCAGCGCCGCGTGCGCCGCGGACGAGTGCACCACCAGCGGCGACAGCAACTGCTCCAGCACGTACCCGTTCCGCTTCAGCAGCAGCCCAGCGAACTTCCGCGCGTCATGCGTCACCAGATCCAGCTCCACCACCCCGTCATCCCGCTCCAGTGACCACGTGCCCGGCCCCTCCCGCAGGCCCAGCACGTCCGCCAGCGGCAGCATATGCACGCCCCGCAGGTCCCAGTCGCTGTCCGCACTCGGAAAGCCGTACAGGTGCGCCCCGCTGACCGTCGCGAACACCAGGGGGAACGCATGCTCCCGCACTGCCTGGGTCAACTGAGGAGGAAAGGTGAGTCCAGCGTCCATAAGTCACCTCCAGGGGCGTGCAGCGTGACCTCGTGCGCCTCGCCGAGGTCCGGGAATTCCAGCATACGCAGCTGATCGGCCAGGACCGCGCCCGGCACCACGCGCGCCCGCGCGGCGTTCCGCGACGCGGCGACGCCCGGCGGCGTCCACGCCACCCACAGGCGCGTCAGCGCTCCGTAATCATGCCCCAGCCCGAGCACCTGCGCCCGCTGATCCCGCCGCAGGCTGGTCGCGTCCCACACGACGTGCTCACGCCGCCGCAGGCCCTCGCGCAGCGCCTCGCGGGCCGCCTGCATGACCTGCCCGTTCACCCGCTGATCCTGTGCACTGCGCCCCAGCTGCCCGCGCAGGGCGTCCAGACTGATCACCCGCGCCCCGCTCAGCTGGGCGGCCAGGGTGCTTTTGCCGCTCCCGGACGGGCCGCACAGCACCGTCAGGCGCGCGAAGCCCTGCTGGGCGGCCGCCTGCACGCGCTGCGCCGCCTCGTGCGGCGTGTGGATCACGCCCGCCTCCCAGTCCGCCACGCCGCGCCCCAGCGCCAGGGCCAGCAGGTCGTCCTCCGCGCCGGGCAGCAGGGCACGCAGCTGCTCGCGGAACTCAGTCAGCGGCTCCGGCGCGTCCCAGACCCCCAGTTCACGCGCGGCCAGTTCCAGCAGGTCGGCGGTGTCCTCACCCACGCGGGCGTCCGCGCCGCGCACCACCCGACCCCGGGCGTCCGCGCGGGCCAGCAGCGTCAGCAGGGGCAGCGGCGCGCGGCGCGCCAGCGCGGGCACCCCGCGGTCCAGGTTCCCGTCCAGCGCGCGGTGCAGGCTGTGATGCGCCGCGACCAGCGCCAGCACCGTCCGCACCAGCCGCGCCGGGAACCCGGTGTCCAGCAGCCGGAACGACAGCGCGTCCCGCCCGCGCCGCGCATGCTGCGGCGACCGCACCCGCACCACCCCATCCTCGTCCGGCACGTCACGGGTCGTCAGGGCCTTCCCCACGTCATGCAGCGCCGCCGCCAGGATCAGCGCCGCCCGCCGCTCACCCCGCAGGCCCGCCCCGTCCGCCAGTTCATGCGCCCAGCGAACGACCAGCGCCGAGTGCGCCGCCACACTGCCCTCGGCGTGCCACTGCGCGTCCTGCCGCGTGTCCGGCAGCCGCGCCAGCAGCGGCACGAACGGCGTCAGCCCGGCACTGATCGCCTCGAACGAGACGGCCTCTCCAGCTTCCAGCCGCGCCAGGAGACCCGCCGCGCCCGTCATGTGGGCCTCCCGTCCGGCCACGCCGCGCGGAAGGCCGTCAGAGTCGGCTGGCCGGGCTGGCGATCCAGCACCGCGAACGTCACGTGCGTGAACACGCCGCGCGCCTCGCCCCGCAGCAGGTCACGGAACACGCCCGCCACCACCGCCGGATCGTTCCGGAACACCCCGCACCCCCACGCGCCCAGCACCAGCTGCGACTGACCCGCCTGCGCCGCCAGGCCCAGCACCCGCCGCGCCCGCTCGCGCAGGGTGGGTTCCACCAGCGGCAGCCGCAGCGGCTCGTTCACCGCCACCGCGCCCGCGTTCGGAGCGGGGGCCGTCAGGACGTTCACGCCGACCGGCGCGGACAGCAGCGCCCCGCCGTCCCCCCGGAAGACCGGCACCTGCGGACTGAAGATCAGGTGATGCGTGTACAGCGTCGACCGCTCGCGCGCATTCGCGCGGTAGTACTCGGCCACCTGCGGCTGCGTCAGGGACAGGTACAGGCCGCTGGCGCGGCACAGATCCTCCTCCTGTGACAGGCTGCCGCGCAGGAACCCACCCCCCGCGTGGCGCGCGGACGCGAAATTCAGCGCCGCGACCGCCGCGCCCGGCCGGGTGTGCGCCAGCCGCCGGGCCGCCGTGAACGTCGTCTCACCCGTCACCTCGACCACCGTGGCGACCGCATCCCGGCGTTCCCGCAGGGCATCCGCCAGGGCCGCGCTGTCGTCGGGCGTGACCAGTCGCGTGCCCTGCCGCATGGGCGTTGGGTCCGGCAGGCTGACCTCGGCCCCGTTCACCGTGTACCGGCCCTCCCGCAGGATGCTCAGGGTCTCCCCGGCCAGTCGGACGCGCTCCGCGTTGTTCATCAACTCACCTCCGGCAAGAGCAGCCCGTTGCGTTCCACGGGGCGGCTCAGCCAGTGCTCGTCGGTCTGCACGTGCCCGGCCCGCACCCACTTCGCCACGCGCCGCCCGAACTGCGCGTACCCAATCTCGCCGGTCACGCGCACCACGTAACCTTCCATCCGCGCCGTGTCCACTACCAACGCGCGCAGGGCCGCCTCGTTCCACACGCCCCGGTACAGTTCCCGCGGCGTGGGCACCCCCAGCCGCGCCGCCCACTCCCGCACCTCGTCCCACGGGCGCGACACGTTCCGGTCATCCCACACGCTGAACAGGTAGAAGTACCCGGCCAGCGCCTCGTACCGCAGGCTGTGCACCGCGAACACGTTCTCCCCACACAGCCGCCACCCGGGCGGGATCTCATGCCCGAAGCGGCCCCGCTCGGCCTTCACCCACGTCCGCGACGGATGCGGGCGCGTGTCCAGGCTGCGCGCATGCAGGTCATGGCGGTACAGGCTGGTGTTCTCACCGTCGAGCTTCTCGGTGACGACCACCTCCTGCCCCTCCAGGCCACTCAGGTCGGGAATGCGGCGGTCATCGTTCTGCAACCCGGGCGACCAGGGCAGGTGGGGGGTGGACGGGTACTTGACTCTCATGCATCATCACCGCCCGGCAGCCTAGCCGCCCCGCGCGCGCGCCCGCATCGGCCAGCCGCGCACCCTCACCTGAGCCGGATGGCGGACGGCGCGGAACTTTCCCCCGGCCCGCGGCCTCCAAGGAGTATGAAACCCACCCTGCTGCCCCTGGCCCTCCTGAGCATCCTGACCGCCGCGGTCGCCGCGCCCGCCCCGCTGATGACCACACCCGGCCCCAGCCTCCTGAGTGACCCCCTGACGGCCCTGAGCCCCGCGTGGCAGGCCGCGAAGGGCCGCTGGACGATCCAGGACGGCACGCTGCGCGGCGAGTCCATCGCGGAGCAGAACCACGCCGCCACGTACCGGCACGCCCTGAGCTTCACGGACGCCGTCATTCAGTTTGAGGTGCGCCTAGGCGACGCCAGGGCGGTCACGCTCAGCCTGAACGACCAGGGCGGGCACGCCGCGCGCGTCATCCTCACCCCGAAAGGCTTCCAGGCCCGCAAGGACGACCACGACGGCCCCGACCGCGCCGCGCCCTTCAACGACGTGCAGATGCCCCTCGCGCCCGGCACGTGGCACACCGTGACCGTGGAGGTGCTTGGGCCGCGCCTCCTGGCGTCCGTGGACGGGCAGACGGCCCCCGCGCAGCTGTCCTTCGGGCAGGCCGACCTGATCGCCAGCCCCAAGACGAACGTGGGCCTGACCGTGCAGGGGGGCGCGGCCAGCTTCCGGAACCTCACCGTCCAGAGCGCCACGTCGAACCCCACCTGGACCGACCCGGCCCCGCAACCCGCGCCCGCCAAAACCAAAGGCAAGTAACCGCCGCTACCAGTCGAGCGCCGCGCGCCGGGCGTCCAGCAGCCACCCCTCGACCCGCGCCACGTCAGGGCGTTCGGGCAGGCGGGTGTGGGCGGCGGCCCTCTCGAATTCGGCCTGCAGGGCCTGCCGCCACGCGTCCGCCTCGGCCCAGGTCGTCTCGCCGCGCTTGATCGCCAGCAGGGCGTCCCGGTGCGGGGTGACGTCCACGAGCACCTCTCCGGTCCGCAGGGCGTGCGCGCCGCTGATCAGGAGGCGCAGCAGGTGCACCAGGTGTTTCGGGCGGGCCTCGCCGTGCGTGCGCCGCTCGTTCTCCAGGCGGCGGAACTGCGCCCGGACGTACTCGCCGTACGTCGTGACGATCAGGCGACTCAGGAACGCCTCCCGGAGGTCCAGCAGCGCCGCCGCGACCGGCGTGACCGTCAGCGGCAGCGGCGACGCCAGCACCTCCAGCACGTTCGGGTTCGCGCGCAGCGCCAGCCGCACGAACTTCCCCGCCTCCCAGTACACCTCCTCGCGGCCCGGCGACTCGAACTCCAGCTGCTCGGGCACGCCCCCCAGGCTCCAGTGCAGGCGCGCGGGCGGCAGGTAGAAGCCCCGCACGTCCGTGTCGGACGCGTCCGTGCCCAGCCCGAAGGCGCGGCTGCCCATCACGCACGCGTACTGCACGAAGGGCCGCAGGTCGCCGTGATCGGCGGGAATAGCCTCGGCGTCCGCTCGGGCGACCTTCAGGTGCACGCGGTTCACGGACCGCACCATCCCGGCAAAACTCACGTCGTATACGCTCCCCGCCCCGCCCGTCACGACACCCCACGTGCCCTGCGCCAGCCCAGGCAGGGGCACATGGAGCGCCACGCGCGTTCCGGGAGGCAGGTCACGGGTCATGCCCCGCACGCTACCGGGTCAATGGGGGCCAGGGCATCCGCCATCCGGCGCAGGAGTGACGGGCAATAAAAAAGCCGCCTCTCGGGCGGTGATGTCAACAACTATAGCGCGGTATGCAGGATCGGTCAAGGCTATGCGGGCCATGGTA